>JAGGSL010000029.1 GCA_021159125.1 Thermoplasmata archaeon | reverse complement strand
GTATCACGCCAGTATAACTTACCAGAGGTAAGTAACTTACCAGGGGTAAGTTTTTTATCTCACTTTCTGTTTTACATAATATGTATTTTGATCCCGAGCCAAAAGAAAAAAAAGAAGATTTATACAATTTTGAAGGAGAATATAGGGAATTGCATAATTCGATAAAAAAGGGGGAAAGAATCATTGTAATTAAAGGAATCAGAAGAATGGGAAAAACAAGTTTAATGAAGGTGATATACAATGAAATAAAATACCCAAAGATCTTTATCGATGGAAGGATTATTCCTCCAAAACAAAATGAAATCCTCAACGTTCTCTTGCAAGAGTCAGTAGTGGCACTTACAGAAAATTTTATTGACTTAAAACTCAAAAATATACTCAAAGAAATAACGGTTACCCCATTTGGAATGGGTGCAACCTTTTCTTTTTCCTCAGGAATAAAAAGTTTTGAAAAGATAGGCAAAATATTGGAAAAAAGAAAATCTAAATTGGTAATATTCATTGACGAAGCCCAAAAACTTAAAGCAGGAAATATTAGCGGAATTATTGCACATTTGTTTGAACATACAAGACATATTACTGTGGTTTTGGCGGGCTCAGAAGTTGGGATACTTGATTCAATAATAGGATTAGATGCTGAGAGCGACCTGTATGGAAGACCAAAAAAACTAATAAAACTAAATCGTTTAAGAAAAAAAGATGCAATGGAATTTTTACAACTTGGATTTAAGCAACATAAAAAAGAAATAGAGAAAAGCGATATAGAAAAGGCCTTAGAAATCTTTGATGGAATAATAGGCTGGCTTACCCTTTTTGGGTATTATTCAATCACCCATGATGTTGATAATTCTCTTAAAATAGTTAAAAAAGAAGGTAGAAAAATTACTGCAAAAGAAATAGAACATTTTCTTAAATTTAGAAAGGAGGCAAAGAGGAGATATTTGAAATTGTTGGAAGCGCTTTCAACCCCACTAAGATGGGTTGAAGTTAAAAGATTTTTAGAGGCTCAGGAGGGGAAAAAGATAAATGATAAAATGGTTTCAAAATATCTTCATGAATTGGAAAAATATGGATTTATCAGCAGGAATGAAGAAAGAAAATATTTGGTAGCAGACCCAATGATTAAAGAGGGTGTACTTTTACTTACCAGAGGTAAGTAACTTACCAGGGGTAAGTTCTTTGTTTATATTTAGTTCGCTTGCAGTCCATTCCGCTTTTCTTGGCAATAAACGGAATATTGCAAATGATGATTTCATAGGCAACCTTTTTATTTCATGGCAACTTTAATTTCATGGAGATTATGGGCATCTGTGCCATATGCGGAAAGCCAGGCATAATGCACACCTGCGGGCTTTGCGGCAGGAATGTATGCTCTGAACATTTTGATGCTGCTCATGGCGTATGCACAGAATGCAGAGCAAAAATAAATAAACAAAAATATGATATACCCCCATGAGAGATAAAGAGAAGATGACCGAAGAGATAAGAATAGGCATTGTCGTTTCAGAGTTTAATTATGATATCACCATGATGATGCTTGAACGTGCCAGGGAGCATGCAGAGTTTTTGGGTGCAAGGGTTGTGAAGGTAATAAAGGTGCCAGGCGTCTTTGATATGGGCCTTGCCATAAAAAAGCTTCTTCAGAGCATGAATATTGACGGCGTGGTTGCCCTCGGCGCTGTTATAGAGGGCGAAACAGAGCATGATGAGATAGTCATCCAGCATGCATCGAGAAAAATAGCAGACCTCGCGCTGGAATACGACAAGCCAGTCGGCCTTGGAATAACAGGTCCGGGCATGAGCCGCCTGCAGGCAGAGGAGCGCATAGAAAGAGCAAAGATGGCTGTCGAAAGCGTAATAAAGATGCACAAGGCACTGGAAGATGGGACTCCTTGAAGGAAAAACAGCCCTGGTGACAGGAGCATCACGCGGCATAGGAAGAGCAATAGCCATTAAATTTGCAGAGCACGGTGCCTTTGTGGGCATAAATTATTTTAAAAGCAGGGAGAAAGCGGAAAAAGTGCTTGATGAAGTGAAAAAATATTCTGATGGCATGATTCTTAAGGCAGATGTTTCAGATGACATGGAAGTAAAGAAAATGGTCGAGATTTTTGTGGAAAAAGCAGAAAAAATAGATATTCTTGTCAACAATGCAGGAATATACCGTCGCTCCTTGTTTTTACACATTAAGCCCGAACAGTGGGATGAAATAATGAATGTGAATTTAAAAGGGTGTTACAATGTGTGCAGGCATTCCATTCCATATATGAAGGAAGGAGGGAAGATAGTGTTCATGTCATCACAGCTTGCCTTTAAGGGCTCCACCCACGGGGCGGATTATGCCGCTTCAAAGGCAGGCATCCTTGGATTCATGAGAAGCCTTGCCCTTGAACTTGCTGACAGAAAAATAAATGTGAATGCGGTTGCCCCCGGCACAATAGACACCGATATCATCGCCAGCTATACTCCGGAGCAGAGAGAGAAAAGGGCTATGGAAGTGCCGCTGAAAAGAATAGGAATGCCAGAGGACGTAGCAAATGCCTGCCTTTTTCTTGCCTCCGGGCTATCGGATTACATCACTGGTGAAACAATACACGTGAATGGCGGGCTCTATATCCACTGATTGAATTTACCGGGTTTATTGACCGTGCAACAGAAATTCTGCATCTGATCATTTCAGAAAAATACTTAAAATATGGGTTTATATGAAAATATAAATGAAAACCACTCTGATTCTCGTTGCCGGAAACCTTGTGCTGTCAATACTTGGGCTGGCGTTATTCAGGGAAAACAGAATGAATCACAAACTCAGAGATTTTGAGATTTTAAATTTCATTTTTTTTGGCATGCTCTTCCTTCTCATTTCCCTTCTTCACATCACAGAGATAAAAATAGACCCTGTTATGACGTCGAAATTCAGTCTTGATTTTACCAGATTGATATATAATATGGAGGGAAACATAGTCGCATTTTTCCAGTCCTGGACAAATCCGTTTCTTGATTATTATATGGTCTTCATGTATATTTTTGGTTTTTCTTTCCTTGTGTATTTCACTCCTGCCCTTTATATTTTCTCCAAGGATTTGAAAGCGCTAAAACTTGCCATCATAATCTACGGAATAATTGTTGCTGTGGCAATCCCGTTTTATTTGTTCTTCCCTGTAAATGACGTGTGGTGGGCATCCCAGAATTATCCGTGGTATAATGGAAAAGCGGTTGCATTCAGACTTGAGGAGATATGGCCAGGGATAACAAACAGTTTTTTTAGCTTTACGACCCTGAACAACTGCTTCCCGAGCCTTCACTGCAGCATTTCGATGGCAATGGCAGCCACAGCCTGGATAATGGGCTATAAAAGATTTAAAATTGCAGCCACCGTTATCGCGCTTTCAATACCGGTAGCAACTCTTTATCTTGGCATACACTGGTTTACGGATGTTGTCGGCGGCGAACTGCTTGCGCTTGCCGCAGTTATTATATCGGTAAAAATTGTTGGAGGAACATGAAAATAGCGTGGTTCACGGATACATGGCTGCCCACCAAAGATGGTGTTGTGACATCCATTCTCTCATTCAAAGGCGAGATTGAAAGGAGAGGGCATGAAATTTATCTTTTTGTTCCTGGGAAGAGAGATGAAGATGACTTCGAGAACAGAATTTTTTATTACAAATCAAAGCCGTTCAAAAAATATCCTGATTATAGGATTGCTAAAATTTGCTCCCTATTCGGGCGCAGGACAAAAAAAATCATAGAGGAATTAAAGATAGATATAATCCACTCCCACTCACCTGCATTCATGGGTGTGCATGGGGTCATTGCCTCACATCATTACAGCATCCCGTTAATTTTCACATATCATACCTTCCTGGGGGATTCCGTTTATTTTATCTCTTCTTCACCGCTCATTCAGAAAGTCGCAGGGAAATTGCTTCGTGTATGGCTGAAATGGTATTTCAGAAGATGTGACGGCATAATAGCCCCAAGTAAAGCAGCAAGGGATGAACTCCAAGAGCTTGCGGACAAAGAAATAGAAGTGATTCCTACAGGCATCGACATAGACAGATTTGCCCGCGGAGACGGGAAAAAGGCAAGGGATGAAATGGGTCTTGAAAACGAAAAAATCATCCTCCATGTGGGCAGGGTGGTAAAAGAGAAAAATCTTGATTTGATGGTGGACGCTGCCCCTTTGCTGCTGGAAAAAGTTCCGGATGCCGTGTTTGTCATTGTAGGAAATGGCCCCTATAAAGATGCCCTGAAGCAGAAGGTCAGGCAGGCAAATCTTGAAAATAGTTTTATATTCACAGGATTCGTGGAGGATGAAAAGCTTCCTGATTACTATCATGCAGCAGACATATTTGCCTTCCCATCGAAATATGAAACCCAGGGAATAGTTGCCATTGAAGCCATGGCGGCTGGCCTGCCTGTTGTTGCTGCAAGAGTCCGTTCCCTGCCTGAAATAGTGGAAGACGGGAGATGCGGCTTTCTTTTTGATGCCGACGATGCCCGTGATTTTGCGGAAAAAATGGCGATGGCGCTTCAATCCGGGGAAATGGCAGAAGAGGCGAAAAAAACGGCGGCCACCTATTCCATAAAAAAATGCACGGACACGCTCATATCTTTTTACGAGGGATTTTTATGATAAAATGCACTCTCATGCTGGAATACATGAACGAGGAAGAGGCGGAGCGCATCGAAAAATCGCTCAAACCTGACAACGAATCTTTTGTAAGAACCCATGTGGAGGAAAATTTTGTGGTGGCGGAGGCGGAGGCGGACTCCATATCTTCAATGATTCATACCCTTGATGACTTCCTTGCCTGTTTGTCTGTGGCGGAGAGAATCGGGGAAACGGTAAGAGGGAATGTGAAGAGATGATGCAGAAAAGCAGGGAACGCCGGGCTCCAGATGCTGAGTTGAGTTCCAGGGTGCCAATAATGGAAGTTCTTAAATAAAGTAGAGAGATGCATTTCCAATGAAATTTGATTTAAGATGCAAATTCATACTCAGCAAAGAGGTCGATGAGAAGGAAGACATAAGCAACTTTCTGAAAAATTTTGTTGATGAGGCAAATAACGGCATTCTGAAGAGGGGTGCAGCCGACAGCGGAGCAAAAATTGTTGAATGGAATGCAGAGGGCAACAAAATAGAAATGCGCATAGTATCAGAAGGTAATATAAGAAGTCATGAAGGCGCTGTAAGAGTAAGAAAAGCCCTCAGTGCCGCCCTGGGAAAGGAATATAAGATAGGCATAAGGGAAATTCTGCTCGTTGATTATGCCATTGTCATTGATGTTGAGCAGAAAGCATTGAAAAAATTCAGCATCCCCTTTGCAGAGCTGAAAATTGACGGGAGCGAAGTGGAGATGAAAATCAGCAACAAAGGAGAGGAGTTTTTGAGGGAGAATTATGTTGACAGGATGATAAATCTCGTGAGGGAGAAAATAAAGGCGCAATATTATGAAGGAAAGAAGGAGTACTGGGAGCTAATATGGAAATCAGAGGAAAAAGAGCCGGTATGGCATGCAGACCCGTCAGAGGAAATGCAGAAGCTCGGCTGGATTGTTCCCGGCTCGACGAAGGGTAAGTGGTTTTATCGTCCTCCCGCTGCCGCGATAATGAAGGCCATGGAAAGAATTGCTGTCGAGGAGGTTGTGCTGCCTCTTGGATTCAAAGAAGTCATAGAGCCCATGCATGTTTCGCTGGATACATGGCTCAGGACAGGCCATCTTGAGGGCATGCCGGGAGAAATTTATTACATTTCCGAGCCTGTTACAAGGGACGAAAAGCAGTGGGAACATTTCATAGACCTTGTGAAAATAACAAAGGAAGTGCCCGAAGAGGAGTTGAGGAAAAATCTTAAGGCACCGAAGGCAGGAGTGTGCTATGCCCAGTGTCCCAACATTTACTTCTCATTTCTTGGCAAAACGATATCTGAAAGCTCTCTGCCAGTCCTTGTATTTGAAAGAACCGTGCCCTCCGACAGATACGAGTCAGGAGGGAGGCATGGAATCGAGAGGGTGGATGAGTTCCATAGAGTGGAGATTGTATACATAGGCACGAAAGAGCAGTTACTGGAGCTCAGAGAAAAATTGATTGAAAGATACAAACATGTGTTCAACGACATTCTTGAACTTGAGTGGAGAATGGCTCAGGTAACTCCTTTTTACATGCAGCAGGCAGGCATTGCAGGACATGAAGAGGAGATGTCAAAAGGCACAATAGATTTTGAAGCATGGCTGCCTTACAGAGGGGATAGAAGCAAGGAATGGCTTGAGTTCCAGAACATATCAATAGTTGGCGATAAATATACCAGGGCGTTCAACATAAAAGGGCAGCGCAGCCAGCTGTGGTCCGGCTGCAGCGGCGTCGGGCTGGAAAGATGGATGGTAGCATTTCTGTCGCAGAAGGGAATAGACCCTGAAAAATGGCCCCCCGGGTTTAAAAAATATCTGTCGGAATTGCCCTCCATGCCAGAGTTTTTATGAAAGGATTATATATGGGGAGATGTTTATCCAGCAAATGCTCATCCCCCGAGATAAATATTTGATAAAAACATGTGGATAGTAGCTGGCATAATCATAACTATTTTACTCATATGCACCTCTGCATTTTTTTCTGGAGCTGAAATGGCTTTTGTATCGATAAGCAGGGCAACGGTCAGGGAGAAAGCAAGGAAAGGAGACAGGAGGGCAAAAATTCTTGATAAACTGCTAAAAAATCCCGAGAACGTGGTGAGTGCGATAGTGGTTGGAAACAACCTTGTCAATATTTTTGCCTCTGTTCTGGCAGGCTCAATTGCCACCAAAATTTTTGGAAATATAGGAATAGGTATAGCCACTGCAGTAATGACATTGCTTGTTGTCATATTTGGAGAAGTAACACCAAAAGCTTTTGGCATGAGAAATGAAAAAATGGCCTTGAAAATCGCAAGGCTTCTCCAGATCATAACCAAAATATTTTATCCGGTATCGGTATTTTTAACAATCATTTCAAACGGAATCATAAAATTGGCTGGAGGAAAGGAAAAGAAAAAGACTGCTGTCACTGAAGAGGAAATAAGGGCAATGCTTGAGCTTGGCGAAGAGGACGGCACAATAAAAATGGATGAAAAGGAGATGGTTAACGAAATCCTTGATTTTGATGATACCAAAGTATGGGAGGTAAAAGTGCCGAGAGATGAAATCGTGGCGCTCAATGAGAATGACAGTGTGGAAACATTAATAAAAAAATCACTGGAAACCGGATTTTCCAGATTTCCTGTTTACAGAGACAACATTGATGACATAGTCGGAATGGTTCACGTAAAAGATGCGCTTGCCATTGAAGACAAAAGTATGCCCATAAGTGAGATAATAAGAGACATACTCAAAATAAGGGCAGGCATGAAGGCTGATGATGTTTTGAGGGAGATGCAGCGCAGGAAAACCCACATTGCAATCCTGCAGGGAGAAGACGGCAGTACTTTGGGCCTTGTTACCCTCGAGGATTTGATAGAGGAAGTGTTTGGCGAGATAGCCGACGAGCATGACAAGGTGAATGCGTGAAAGTAGCTGCCCTGCTCTCCGGCGGGAAGGACTCCCTGTATGCGGCTTACATTGCAACCCAGTACGGATGGGATCTGACACATGCCGTAACAATAAAGCCGGAAAAGCTATCATGGATGTACCACACAGAAAACATTCACCTTGTTAACTCAATTGCAGAGAGCATGGACATTCCCCTGATTGAAAAAATAACTCATGCAAATAAAGAAGAAGAGCTTGAGGATTTGAAAAAAGCTCTGCAGGAAATAGATATTGATGGTGTTATCAGCGGAGCGATAGCGAGCGAATACCAAAGGACAAGGATAGAAAAAATATGCCATGAGCTTGGAATAAAATCATTCACACCGTTATGGCATAAAAATGAAGAGCTCCTCCTCAGAGAGATGGTGAGCGCAGGTTTTGAAATCATCATCGTGGCGGTGGCGGCGGAGGGGCTGAGGGAGAAATGGCTCGGGAGGAAGATAGATGAAAAATGCATAGATGAATTACTTCAACTTTGCAGCAAATACGGCATAAATATCTCAGGCGAGGGCGGGGAGTATGAAACATTTGTTATTGACTGCCCTCTTTACGGAAAAAAGCTGATTGTGGAAAAAGCAGAACGAAAATGGGAAGGCGGAAGAGGAACTCTAAACATAAAGAAAGTCAGAATGGGAGATAAATAGGAACGAACAAGGGCAAAAAGTTTAACGTTGTAACAATTTATTTGTTAGATAAGGGGCAAAAAGGGTCGTTATCAAAACAAGGCACCAGATTCTTCCTTTTAATATATTGTAATCTGCAAAAAGTTTTTCCCATGAGTTCCCGAATGCATAATGTCCTGCAATGAACTCAAATGCCATGGTGGAGATAAGCCATATCGCTCCCATCAATAATGCTTCGGAATTACTCAACTCCAGATTTGCAAATCGCAGCACCAAATAGGTCACTATAAGAATAAGTGTAACAAAAATTATTGTGCTTATTTGATGAGCAGCTAAATCGCCTACTATGGGCTTGTACACGTTATTCCTTATTCCGGCATTGATTATGGCGAGAATCATGAAAATAAACCATGCTCCGATTGTTACGATAAAAAATTTTGAATTCATGGGTAAACGAATGGAATACAGATATAAAATAATATTTGTACTCGCCGGATGAATCACTTCGATATTTTATATATCCGGACAAAAAGATGCGAAAAATGCGGGTGCCGGGATTTGAACCCGAGTAATAGCCTCTTTGCGCCCCCCTTTCTTTATAAAAGGGTTCATGGCAAGGCTATGTGATACCAGACTACACTACACCCGCTTAATGTACGATTTGCTTTTTCATCCAAATACTTTGCGACTTTATAAAAATTTGTCATATGCTTGAGGCCAAATGACCACAAGCTTTTTATACAAGATTGTATATTCCCCATCGCCGGGAATGGGGTTAAAAATGAAAATCTCCTTTTCATTTTTTTGCCTCCCAGCCTCCCCCATTCCCAAGTTTTTTACTTTTTATGCCTGAGAAAGGAAAATATTATTAAGAAAAATGCCATACCTATTCTGAAGCCCCGGTAGTGTAGCGGTCATCATGCGAGCCTGTCGTGAGACTTCTTGTGAGAGAAGGATTGCAGAAAGCTCGCGACCCGAGTTCAAATCTCGGCCGGGGCGCTTTTTCTTCTGCGATATGTATTTAAATAAATAAAGCATTCGAATAATGGAGGCAAGATAATATGGAAAAAAAGGCAATAAAAGCAAGTATTGTGGTTTTAATAGCAGCAGCGATGATATTACCTGTAGGAGCAATAACACAGACAGCTTATACCAATGACAAAGAGCAGGTCTCGACACTTGAGATAAGCAGAGGTCATGGTTCAGTAGGCATGGATATTTCAACCAGCCCCGTTACCGTAAGGGGAAAGGAAATAAAGCAGGTGCGTAGCATTTCTGCAAATGCCATGCTGGATGGAGATGTACAGGTAACCTCAGGTGACGGCCTGGAAATACAACCATCTATTGCTGCCGACGGCGCAGGGAGTCTTCTAATTGGAATGATAGCTGACTTCGGATCAGGGTTAAATGCCTACTTTACAAGTTCTTCCGACGGAGGTGCAACTTGGGCAGATAATGCTGTTGCCTGGCAGATAGAAACGCCGCAATATCCTTCAGTCGACTACTGGGGAGGCAGCACTTACTACGGAACCATGGTACCGAGTTCTTCGGATAGCGACGGAGGTATGCTTTATCTCATGGAGTGCACTGACCCCACGGACTTTGAAAATGGATACACTTTGACAGGATGGGGAATAAATGACCTTGGCGACGGCTATACCAACATTAAAGCCGTGGATATCGGGTGTGATAATGGAGTCGAGGATTGGGCTTACGGAGGAGTAGCTTTTATCGGAGACCATGGGTCTGGCTTGACAGAAACACCGATGTTCGCATATCAGATGACAGAGGACGGGTATTCTTGGTTTTATTATTTCTCAAGCATAGATGACCCCTTTACATTAGAACACTCCCTGTCAGCAGCCATGAGTATAGACCATACCACACACTATGCATATCCTATATGGACATATCTCAATCAGAATACCGGCTTATATGATATCTATACAGACATATTTGATTTCGGAACCTGGGATGAATATCAGGGATATCCAATACATCCTGAAATAGGCAGCGTCTTCATAAATGATTCAGCTGTCAGCACGGAGTACATAGATGTTTCCGCATACAACAATAATGTCATCATAGTGGCACAGACAACTCAGTATGGCGCACCGAACAGGGATATAACATGCTACTACTCCTATGACGGACTGCAGACCATAGAGACCACCACAATAGCGGCTTCTCCTGACAGCGAAATGCATCCAAAAGTCATTCATACAGGAGATAACCAGGCAATATGCATATTCGTAAAGAATGGAAATATTTACTCCACCACAACCGATGACGGCGGCGCAACCTGGACAGAGCCTGAGCAGGTAAATGACCAAGATGGAACCGTGGAGACTTTCTATTCAGAAAATTCACCGGCAGATCTATGCAAAGCAGGTGCAATATGGTCAGATACAAGAAGCGGCAATGCAGACATATATTATGATTCCATTGCAGCACCTGGACCTCTTCTGGCAATAGAATCCATTTCCGGCGGATTCGGAGTAACTGCAACTGTCAGCAACGCCGGCTCTGAGGACGCAAACAATGTGGACTGGACAATTTCCTTTGACGGCGGAGTATTCATAGGAAAAGAGAAAACAGGAACAGTGACAGTACCTGCAGGCGGAGAAGCGACAGTGAAAAGCGGCTTCATCTTCGGCATCGGGAAGACAACCGTAACAGCAAATATCGCGGGAATGTCAAAGACAGCAAGCGGCTTCGTGCTCGGACCTCTTGTACTGGGAGTAGAGTAAAACCAACTCCTCTTTTTCCCTTTTTAATTTTTGAATAGATTTTGGGCAGATACGGGAATAAAAGCAATTATGATCTTCTCTACATATTGAAAATCACCATACCCAAAACCAAATTTTGCTGATTGCCACATTTACAGATAAAAGCTTTGATGGGCCCACGGGGACTCGAACCCCGGACCTCCGCCGTGTGAGGGCGACGTCATAACCAGCTAGACCATGGGCCCGCTCAAATAGAAATAGAGGAGGATATATTAATTTTAGCTTGATGAAAAATAAAAAAGAAAGTTTTAAATAAGCCCACGTGTTTACACTTTGATAGCAAAAAGCAATCAAAGTGGGATGATAACATGAAAAAAAGAATATTGGTAGTGGATGATGAAGAGCCGATTCAGGAATTGATAAAGGTATATTTATCTCCACTCAATGCAGAGATATATCCCGCATTCACAGGCGAGGATGCGCTCAAAATGTATGAAGAAATGATGCGCATGGGAAAAAAGCCTGACCTTGTTATTATGGATTTGAAGCTCCCTGGCATAGATGGCATAGAAACAATAAAACGGCTATTGAGAATTGACCCCGAAGCATTGATATATGGCTTTACAGCATTTTCAAATTCTGTATGGGCATCACGCATGCTGAAAGCCGGAGCGAAAAAGGTGATTCCAAGGAGCATGGGATTCAATGGTCTAAAGGAGTTAGTACAGGAAGTAATTGAAAGAAGGACTGTTCTTATTCACTGATAAAAAAAGCGGACGTGGCGGGATTTTCGAGCATATTGCAACTTTTAAATCACAAGATATGCATTCGAACCCGCGACTGCTGGCTTAGAAGGCCAGCGCCATATCCTAGCTAGGCCACACGCCCGCGATGTCCAAGTAAAGAAAGTAAAATTCATTTATACTTTTTGCCTTCTAATCACTCGTATCTGGCTGCTTCGTCTATGAGCTCTTCTACTTTGCCGTTCTTGACCACTACAGGATGCGAAATGATTGTTCTTCTGCAGCAGTATCTCTTCACTCCAAGCTCGTCCAGCACCTTTTTTGGCTCTTCTCCATTCAGATATACCCTTACTTTGTATTCCTCAAATATGGAGCCAAGGACTTTTCCACACGTAAAACATCTTACTGGTATTATCATTTTATCTATACGACTTTTGCCTTTTCTTTCTGGCTCCCCGCCCTAGCTGTTTCTTCGGCTCTTTACGGCGGGTATCATTCACAAGCAGGGTGCGGTCATATTCCATAAACATGTTTTTGAGTTCTTCGTCATTCGTATAGCTCACTATCGCCTTTGCAATAGCTGTTCTTGCTGCTTCTGCCTGGCTCATGGGTCCGCCGCCCTCCACGCTCACGGCGATGTCTATTTTATTCATGTGCTTTTCTGCCATTTTTACCGGTTCGTAGATGAGATTTCTGATGAACTCAGATTGGTAAACGTCCAGCCTCACACTATTTATTCTCACCACTCCCTTTCCTTTTTTTGCTACAGCCCTTGCAATAGAGCTTTTTCTTTTCCCTGATTGAATTACTGCTTTCACCATGATATCCCCAAATATTCTGAAAGTTCTTTAAGCGTTACATAACTTGATGGATTTACCGCCTCTACTTTCTCAAATTTTTCATTTTCGAACTCTTCCGGCACACCTATGTATGTCTTCAGATTCTTATATGCCTTTCTGCCCTTCGGCTGCTGATAGGGAAGCATGCCCCTTACGGTCCTCTTTAAAATCATGTCCGGCATGCGTGGGAAAAACGGGCCCTTCCTCTTGGTGCCGCCCACTTCCCTTTTTTGCTTATATCTTGATTCTATTTCATCTTTACTTCCGACTATTATCGCCTTTTCAGAATTGACAACCACAATTTCTTCTCCTTCAAGCAGGCGTTTTGCCAGCATTGACGAAAGCCTGCCAAGTCTCGCTCCAGTTGCATCCACTATTGTCACCATTTAACCACCAATGATACGAATACCCTTTCCTTTAGGGTTTTTATCCACTATTTCCTTCAGAGAATAACACTTCCCTCCTGCTTCCTCAATCTTTTTTCTCGCCTGCTCGGAAAAGCTGAGGGCAGCCACTTCAATTTTACTTGCCATTCCATTCCCGAGAACTTTTCCCGTAACAAGGGCTATTTCCCCCTCATTAAGATGCTTTGCTATCTTGTCTATATTAACCTCAGCCCAGTTGCGTGACGGTTTTTCAAGCTTTTTTGCAATAGCTTTCCATATGCCGGCATCATGCTTCTCTGCAGATGCATAGAGGTAATTAATCAGTTCTGTAATCTGCGGATTGCTCTTTTTCATCCTGGCTGATAATATAGCATTGTTTATAAGGATTATGCTTGTAAAAACTCATTTTTTGCCCCTGCCAACGCATGAAACTACAAGCTCAAGGAAAACGCCAACAGGAACAAGTATGCCCCCGAAAAGAAATCCCATAAATATGAAGACAAATCCGGCAATTATTGAAATGAGAGCTATGTAATCAAGCAGGCCTGCCCTCATGGGTCTGTATCTGCCCTCCCTGCGATAATTTCTGAATGCCTCTGCTGAATCTCTGATTGCAGGATTGTATGTTTCATCCCTTTGCGGAGAGTAACCTGTAACCCTGGCTATGCGGGACGACATGATGAAACAACTGCATGTTGAATAAATAACTTCTGAAATTATGCTATGAGTATGAAGAGTTAAAACACCGGTTCGCCAACATCACCAGCGAAGTGTTCATGGAGTGTAATATGGATTGAAATACATCAGAGCATAACCCAATACCAAAACAGAGAAACCCATAAAACCAAACAATGGAATTGAAAAAACTATGCCTGTAAAACCAATCGCAAATCCTCCGACAATATTGTACGATATGGAACCAATTAGACCTGAAACATTGGTGAAGCCATACTCCCCCGCCCAGAATAGAACAGGCAGCGGAATCACAAACCACACAGCGAGTGGAAAAACTATTGCCCATGCCCCAAAGCTTTCTATACTGCAGAAGAGGCTAAAAACATTCGGGGAAAAATCAAATGATTTCCTACTCATAACACCATATAATCTTTCTTTGGCCACATTTCTTCTGCCGTACTCGCCGGTCAAAAGATCTCTTAATTCACTATTTTTCATGTTTGCTGGCAGAACGTGCATTTCCTTAAGTTTTGTTATAATATCATTCAAATTTGAGCGTGCCTTTTCGACTTCGCTCATGTTTTCACTCTTGATGGCATCGATATTCTTCCCCAGTTTTTCCATGCACTGGCGTAGAACATCCAATTTATCAGCAGGCACATTTTGCCTAAACTCTTGCATGCCGTTATATTTCCATATTTGGCATATAACCTCTATATCTTTCTGTTCTTTGGGAGATAAAGTTTTTTCCGTATTCTGACTTGCCGCGTCCCCAATAACTGGAGAAAGTGCACTGCAAAACAGAATGCACGCCGCACAAAAAGCCAATATATTCTTGGATAACATTTAATGGCCTCCCGTTAATTAAAAACGCCAAACAATATAAATAATTT
>JAGGSL010000105.1 GCA_021159125.1 Thermoplasmata archaeon | reverse complement strand
CTTTATCCTCATGCTAATAAGGAAAGCTTCCCTGGAAGATGCGGAAGATATAGCAAAAAACAACGTCAATCTTGCATTTGAATCAGAAAATGTCAGCATATGTTACGAAAAGACGCTGAAAGGCGTAAGGACGGTTATTGAAGATAGGGGAAAGGGTTTTTATCTCGTGGCAGAGGAGGATGACAGTATCATAGGCCAGCTCATGGTGACATATGAATGGAGTGACTGGAGAGGAGCGGAGATATGGTGGCTGCAAAGCATATATGTCTCTGAGAAGTGGAGGAGGAAAGGCATTATGAAAAAATTGCTTGAAGAAGTTAAAAAAATGGCTTCAGAAAATGGCGTTTGCGAACTTCGCCTGTATGTTCACCACAACAACAAGAATGCCATAATGGCTTATGAAAAATCAGGCATGGAGAGATTGCCCTATTACATATTCTCCGAGAATTTATCGAACTAAGAGCTGCAATATTTTTATATTGCCATCGTCCTTAACCATAAGGATATTATGAAAGACGATATCAGAGCAAAATATTTTGAGGATTTTACCCGTTTCACATGCGCCAGTGACGGCTTTGATGATGCTGAAGGAATTATATTCGGCATTCCATATGACAAAACTGTCTGTTTCCGCCCCGGCGCAAGATTCGGGCCGGAGGCAATGAGGAAGGCATCATGGGGGCTGGAAACTTATAGTCCTGTGCTGAAAAAAGACCTGGTTGATTGCAAACTATGCGATTTGCAGGATATTTCGCTTTTCGGAGATACGGAGGCAATATTTAATGACATAGCTGCCGTTTCCGGGGAAATTGTAAAGCATGGGAAAAAATTGATTGCTTTTGGAGGGGAGCATTCAATAACATATCCCATCATTAGAGGAATAAAGGATGTCATCGGTGACATTGCTGTCCTGCAGTTCGATGCCCACTGCGATTTGAGGGATGAATATCTCGGAGACAAATTTTCGCATGCGTGTGTGATGCGTCGTTGCCTGGAAACGACCGATGATGTTTATCAATTCGGTATAAGGAGCGGGGAGAGGGAGGAATGGAAATTTGCAAAAAATATATCCATGCAATTGATGAAGAAAGAAGATGTTGATAAAATAGCAGAGATTGGCAAGCCGGTGTATGTGACTATAGATATTGACGTTCTCGATCCTGCATTTGCTCCGGGGGTGGGAACGCCTGAGCCATGCGGCTTTTCAACAGAGGAATTGTTATCATCCCTTTACAATTTGCAGAAAATCAGAGACAGCATTATTGGCTTTGATGTTGTCGAGCTTTCGCCTGTTTACGATAGCGGCAACATAACGGCAATGGCTGCAGCAAAAATCGTAAGGGAGATGATTTTGATGCTGTTTGGATAGATGCCAAACATTTTATTCCATAGCTGGTTTTATTTCGTGGAAAAAGAGTTCAGATGCCCGAAATGCGGCAGTGAAAATGTAACACTGGTTTTGAGGGTTCCATGGTCAACAGACGGGCTTGTTCCGGAACAGCATATATTCCTTGAATGCAGGGACTGCGGGCATGCTATACCAATTTCGGAGGGCACCAAAAAATAGGGGGGAAGTTAGTTATTTGGCAGATATTTTATTAAAATGTTAAAAAATTTGGTTAAAAAATAAACAAAATTGTAATTTAAGAACAAATTTTTATAATTTAGAATAAAATATTTATAATGGGATGTGCATATACCCTTAAGATGAATCTAGTAAAGAGAATATTAGAGGAACATCTTGTTGAAGGGGAGTTGGAGAGTGGTTCTGATATTGCTATAAGGATAGACCAGACGCTCACGCAGGACGCCACAGGCACAATGGCTTACCTCGAATTCGAGGCAATGAGCATTCCGAGAGTAAAAACAGAATTGAGTGTGAGTTATGTCGACCACAATACCCTTCAAACAGATTTTAGAAATGCTGACGACCACCGCTATCTGCAGTCAATAGCAGCTCGCTATGGCTTATATTTTTCGCGCCCTGGAAACGGAATATGCCATCAGCTTCACCTTGAGCGTTTTGCCCGTCCCGGAAAAACCCTGCTGGGAAGCGACAGCCATACGCCAACGGCGGGCGGCGTCGGCTCGCTGGCGATAGGCGCAGGCGGGCTGAATGTTGCGGCTGCAATGGCGGGCGAGCCTTTCACTCTGAAATGCCCGAAAGTTGTGGGAGTTCGCCTTACCGGCAAACTTTCGCCGTGGGTGTCTGCAAAAGATGTTATTCTTGAGCTTCTGAAGAGAGTTGATGTGAAAGGCGGTGTTGGCAAGGTGTTCGAGTATTTCGGACCGGGAGTGGAAACGCTAAGCGTTCCTGAGAGGGCGACGATAACAAACATGGGCACTGAGACAGGTGCGACAACAAGCATATTCCCGAGCGATGACATCACCCGCCAATGGTTCGAGGCGCAGGGAAGAGCAGAGCAGTGGATTCGCCTCGAGGCAGATGATGAGGATTATGATGAAATCATAGAAATTGATCTTAGTGAGGTAGAGCCGATGGTTGCACTTCCTCACAGCCCTGGAAACGTGAAGAGGGTGAGAGACGTGGAAGGCATGGAGGTGCAGCAGGTCACAATAGGCTCATGCACAAACTCATCCCTCAGAGATTTGAAGATTGTTGCCCAGATATTGAAAGGGCGTACCATTTCACCGAACCTTTCTTTGCTTATCAATCCCGGCTCGCGTCAGGTTGTGGAGCATCTGGTTGAGAGCGGTGAGTACAATTATCTTGTGGATGCAGGCGCGCGCATAATAGAAAATGCATGCGGTCCGTGCATAGGAATGGGCGGTGCCCCTCCTTCCGGCTCTGTCAGCGTGAGAACGTACAACAGAAATTTCGAAGGAAGAAGCGGAACAAAAGATGCAGGAGTTTTTCTCGTAAGCCCCGAGACGGCGGCTGCTACGGCAATAAAAGGTGTTCTTACTGATCCAAGGGACCTGGGTGTCGCTCCTGAGATAAAGATGCCAGACAGATTTGTGGTAAATGACAATATGATAATACCGCCTCTGCCGCCAGAGCAGGCATCAAATGTTGAAATCATAAGGGGGCCGAACATAAAACCGCTGCCCGATTTCCCGCCTTTGCCTGATAAGCTGGAGGGGGAAATTTTGCTCAAAGTTGGAGACAACATAACCACAGACCATATCATGCCGGCCGGAGCCAAAATTCTGCCTTTGAGGAGCAATATTCCTGAGATATCGAAATACGTCTTCTCCCGGGTTGACGAAAACTTTGCCAGCAGGGCGATGGAAAAGCACGGCGGATTTATCATCGGCGGAGAAAACTATGGGCAGGGCTCAAGCAGGGAGCATGCTGCCATAGCCCCGAAACATCTGGGGATAAAGGCTGTCATTGCAAAATCTTTTGCCCGCATACATAGAGCAAATCTCATAAATTTCGGCATCCTGCCGCTCACGTTTGCCGACCCGTCCGATTATGAAAGGATAGAGCAGGGCGACCACATTGAGATAGAAGTGGGGCAGCTGCCGCATGAAATGGTGATGAGAAACATAACGAAGGGAGAGGAATATGTGGTGAGGCATGACCTGGGGGAGAAAGAGCAGGAAATAATGGTGACAGGCGGTCTGCTCCCATGGATAAAAAAGAAAGTGGTGAGTTAAAGAAGGTTAAAAATGAGAAATGAGGAAAATATAAAAGAGGAGGAATAAAATGGCACAGAGAGGAATTAGGGAATATGATGCAAAGCGCATGCTTGCAAAATATCTGCCGGAGTTTTCTGACGGAAAATTCAAGATTCCGGAAGAGAGGGCTCTGGTGACGCCTGAGCATTCAATCGACGAGGCGGCAGGCGAGCAGCCCTGGATAAGGGAAAAGAAATTGGTTGTGAAACCGGACCAGCTTTTCGGCAAGAGGGGCAAGCACGGTCTGATTTTGCTTAACGCAAGTTTCGATGAGGCAAAGCGCTGGATAGAGGAAAAGATGAACAGCATTGTTGAACTCAGCGGAGTTAAGGGCAGGCTAACGCATTTTCTTGTTGAACCATATGTTGAGCATGACGAGGAATATTACATTGCCATAAAGGATGACCGCGAAGAGGATCACATCTACTTCTCAACAGCAGGGGGAGTTGACATAGAAGAGAACTGGGATAAAGTTATTACGATTGACGTGCCTATCAACAAAAACATAGATGATGTTGATGTAAAGGCGGAACTTTCGAAGCAACTTTCAGGAGATTTGCTTGATACAATGGAATTGTTTGTGAAAGCATTGTACAGATTCTACAGAGAACTTTTCTACACAATGCTCGAGTTAAATCCGTTCACCATTGTAAATGGAAACGAGGTCATACCTCTGGATACGGTTGCAAAACTTGACGACACCGCCGCATTCTGGATGGCAAAGAAGTGGGGAGATATTGAATTTCCTGCGCCGTTCGGCAGGGATTTGACGCCGGAGGAGAAATACATCAAAGAGCTGGATGAGAAATCGGGGGCAAGCATGAAACTCACGATTCTGAATCCGAAGGGAAGGATATGGACAATGGTCGCAGGAGGTGGGGCAAGCGTGATTTATACAGATACAATAGTTGACCTTGGTTACGGCAATGAACTTGCAAACTACGGCGAGTACAGCGGAAACCCGACAACTGATGAAACATACGAGTATGCAAAAACCATACTTGATTTAATGACAAGAGAGAAAGACCCGAGGGGCAAGATACTTATTATCGGAGGAGGAATCGCTAATTTTACAGACGTTGCCAAAACATTCCAGGGGATAATAAAGGCGTTGAAAGAATACAAGCAAAAATTGCAGGAGCATAATGTGAAAATATATGTCAGGAGAGGCGGGCCCAACTATCAGGAAGGGCTGAAACTGATGAAAGAACTTGGAAAGGAGCTTGGTATTCCCATAGAGGTCTACGGACCGGAGATGCATATGACAAGAATTGTTAAACTTGCTCTCGAAGGAGGTGAGCAATAATGGAAGATTATGAATTGTAATGAAAAGACAAGGGCGATTGTTTACGGAAATCAGCAGCGTGCCATTCAGAGGATGCTTGATTTCGATTATCTGTGCAGGAGGGAAAAGCCGTCAGTTGCGGCGGTCATAAATCCCACAAGGGACGGATACATAAAGGTATTTTTCGGAACAAAGGAAATACTCATCCCCATGTACAGAAAACTGGAGGATGCGGTAGCCCGTCATCCTGAAGCGGATGTAATGGTCAATTTTTCGTCATACCGCTCCGCATACCAGACAACAAAGGAAGCCCTTGAGACCGACACCATAAGAACGATAGCAGTCATAGCGGAAGGCGTGCCAGAGCGCTACGAGAGGGAGCTTGCATATCTTGCAAAGGAAAAGGGCAAGTGGATAATAGGGCCTGCAACTGTCGGCGGGCTGAGGGCAGGTGCATTCAAGATAGGAAATACGGGCGGAGCAATAGACAATCTCAAGTCGCTGAAATTATACCGTCCCGGCTCGGTTGGCCTTGTTTCCGTATCGGGCGGCATGGTAAATGAGATGTTCAACATAATACAGCAGAACAGCGATGGGGTTTACGAGGGCATAGCGATAGGGGGAGACCGCTATCCTGGCTCAACGCTTGTTGACCATCTTCTGAGGTACGAGAAGAATCCTGAGATAAAAATGATGGTCATGCTGGGCGAAGTGGGAGGAACGAAGGAATACGAGGTTGTTGAGGCGTTGAAAGCCGGAAAGATAACAAAGCCGCTTGTCGCATGGGTCACAGGTACGTGCGCCAAGGTTTTCCCGGGCGAGGTGCAGTTCGGTCATGCAGGAGCAAAGAGCGGTTCAGCAAACGAGTCGGCAGATGCAAAAGCCGCTGCATTGAGGGAGGCTGGAGCAATAGTGCCCAACTCATTTGACGAGCTTGGTGATATGATAAAGCAGGTTTATGAGAAACTCAAGGAAGAAGGAAAGATAGTGGAAAAGGAGGAAGTGGAGCCGCCAGTCGTGCCCCTCGACTATGACAAGGCTCTGAAGGAAGGCATGATAAGAAAACCCAGGAATTTCATATGTACCATATCGAATGACAGAGGCGAGGAGCTGATGTATGCTGGCATACCCATATCAAAAGTCATAGAAGATGACATAGGCGTTGGCGGCGTTGTCGGGCTGCTGTGGTTCAAGAAACTTCTGCCTGAATATGCCAGAAAATTCATAGAACTTGCGATAATGATTACCGCAGATCACGGCCCGGCTGTGAGCGGTGCGCACAATGCGATAATAACATCAAGGGCGGGCAAGGATATTATTGATGCTCTTGCCTCAGGATTGCTTACAATAGGCCCAAGATTTGGCGGAGCAATAGCAGATGCTGCCAAGTATTTCAAGAGTGCATATGAAAGAGGGCTAACACCTGAAGAATTTGTGGACGAGATGAAGGCAAAGGGAATGTACATTCCTGGCATAGGCCATAGAGTCAAAAGCGTTCAGAATCCTGATAAAAGGGTTGAGCTGCTGAAAGAATATGCTTTTAAAAACTTCCCGAAGACAGACCTGCTGAATTATGCCCTCGAGGTGGAAAAGATAACAACGGCAAAGAGAAACAACCTCATACTCAACGTTGACGGATGCATAGGCATTCTGTTTGTCGATTTGATGAGGAACACGGGTATGTTCACCAACGAGGACATAGATGAGTTCATAAACATGGGCGGTTTGAATGCCTTATTTGTTCTTGGCAGGAGCATAGGTTTCATGGGTCATGCCATGGATCAGAAGAGGCAGAAAGCCAGGCTATACCGTCATCCGTATGATGACATACTCTACATCTCGCCAGAGGAAGAAAAAGAAATGTTTGGAGGTGAATAATGTACGAAAAGGAAATAGAAGAGGCAAAAGAGCACTTCGGGAAGCTGGTGGAGGAGCAGCTCAAACGAGTGGAAAAACTGAAAGAGGCGGATGACTGGATAGATTATACAAAACTGAAGCCCATAATCATAGGCATTGTGGGCGGAGACGGCATCGGCCCATACATAAGCAAGGAGGCAAAAAGAATCCTGGAGTTTTTGCTGAAGGAAGAGATTGAAAATGGCAAAGTTGAGATAAGGACGATAGAGGGGCTTACAATAGAGAACAGGGCAAAGGTCATGAAAGCAATACCGGATGATGTTCTTGAGGAGATAAAGAAATGCCATGTCATTCTGAAAGGACCGACAACAACACCCAAGAAGGGTGACCCGTGGCCCAATATAGAGAGCGCAAATGTTGCAATGCGAAGGGAACTGGACCTTTTTGCAAATGTCCGTCCCGTTAAAGTTCCGTCAGAGGGAATTGACTGGGTTTTCTTCAGGGAAAATACCGAAGGGGCATACATGCTTGGAGGGAAGGGCATGGATGTCACAGATGATCTGGCGATTGATTTCAAAGTAATCACAAGCCCGGGCGCAGAGAGAATAATACGCCTTGCCTTCGATTATGCAAGAAAGACAGGCATGAATAAAGTTACAGTCGTAACCAAAGCAAATGTCGTGAAAAAGACGGACGGCAAGTTTTTGAGCATGGCGGAAGAGGTGGCAAAGGATTATCCCGATGTGGAGTGGGATGACTGGTTCGTGGACATAATGACCGCAAAACTCATAGACCCTGCAAGGAGAAGCCAGTTCAAGGTTGGTGTCCTTCCAAATCTTTATGGGGACATCATCACAGATGAAGCGGCGCAGATTCAGGGCGGAGTCGGCACAGCAGGAAGCGCAAATATCGGAAAGAGGTATGCAATGTTTGAAGCAATCCACGGAAGCGCCCCGAGAATGGTGAAAGAGGGCAGAGCAAAATATGCAGACCCGACGAGCATAATAAAGGCCACTTCCATGCTGCTGAACCATATAGGATTTGTTGATAGGGCAAAGAAGCTGGACATGGCTCTTGACATATGCAGCCAGTATGAAAAGAAGGTAGTCATCACAGGCAGGGACGACGGTGCAACAGGAGCAGAGTTTGCGGATTATGTGATGGAAACAATACAGGACGAAAATCTTGAGGAGAGATGGCAGGGTTATCAGTGAATCGCAATACATCCTTTGGATAAAATGGCAAAAAGAAATATTGTGGCGATGCCCGGTGACGGGATAGGAAAAATAGTCTTTAATGAAGCCATCAGGGTTCTTGATGCAGTTGGATTTGAAGCGAACTACATACATGCCGATATAGGCTGGGAATTCTGGGTGAAGGAGGGAAACCCCCTGCCGGAAAGGACAATAAAACTTCTGGAAGAGCATAAAATCGGTCTCTTCGGAGCCATAACATCCAAGCCCAAGGACACTGCTGCCAGGGAACTATCCCCCGAGCTGCAGGGAAAGGGCTACGTATACTACAGCCCCATAGTTGCTCTTCGCCAGCATTTTGACCTGGATATATGCATCAGGCCATGCAGGACGTTCAAGGGAAATCCCCTGAATTTCATCAGGCGCAGCAAGGATGGCGGCATAGAGGAGCCGGTGGTGGATGCCGTGATATTCAGGCAGAATACCGAAGGACTGTACAGCGGCGTGGAATGGACAAATCCTCCCGATGAGGTGAGGAGAGCCCTGGAGACCCACCCGAAGATGGCCAGGTACAAAGATGTCCCAAGCGAGGACCTGGCAATATCCACCAGGATATTCACCAGGCCTGCCTGCAGGAGAATAATCAGGGAAGCATTTGAGTATGCCAGGAAGTACGGCTACAGGAGCGTCACAATATGCGAGAAACCCAATGTAATCCGGGAAACATCAGGAATGATGAGGAATGAGGCAAAGAATATAGCGCCTGACTATCCTGAAATAGCACTGAAGTTCACCAACATAGATGCCCAGATGATGTGGCTTACCAAAAATCCTGAGGATTACGGGGTCATAGTGAGCGGCAATATGTTCGGCGATATTGTATCAGATGGCTTTGCCGGGCTGGTGGGCGGTCTGGGCTTTGCATACAGCGCAAACATAGGCAAGGAGGTAGCCATTTTCGAGCCTACTCACGGTTCTGCTCCAAAATATGCAGAGCTGGAACCGTCAATAGTCAATCCCATAGCCATGATACTGAGTGCTGCCATGATGCTGGATTACATAGGCGAGGGCGAGAAGGCCGAAAAGATAAGAAAGGCAATCGCCAGAGTAGTTGAAGCAGGCGAGGTGCGCACATACGATATGATGCGTCTCCCGGGCGGCCCAGATGTGATAGAGAAGGGCGCTGCAACCACTCAGGAAATGACAGATGCCATCATAAAGGCGCTGTAAGGCGAACGGGCACCCATGATAGAACGTAGCGAGGTTGGACTGCCTGATGATGTGCCGAACACTATTGGGGCACATGCCAAGGAGGGCGAGAACAGTCATCAGGCGATCGAGGCAATACTCATTCACCCGCGCTTCGCCACATTCAATCCTCTGGTATGTCTTAAAAACGAGAAACTCATAACATTATAAGTGATAAAATGGGAAAGACATTTGCAGAGAAGATTCTTGCACGGAAATCGGGCCGGAAGGAGGTAGTGCCAGGCCAGATAGTCACTGTTAAGCCCGACCATCTTCTCACGCATGACAACACGGCTGCGATAATAGGCAAGATAGGGCCTGAACTGGAAGAGTACGGAGTTGTGTCCAATGATTTGTCGGTGATAGTGATTGACCATGTGGTGCCTGCTGCCAACGAGAAGACTGCCATCAACCACAAGAAGATAAGGGAGTTTGTGAGCAGATTCAATATAAAGAACTTTTACGATGCCGGGGAAGGCATATGCCACCAGGTAGTCATGGAGAAGGGGCATGCCCTGCCGGGTAATATAGTCCTGGGCAGTGATTCCCATACATGCACATACGGCGCACTCAATGCCCTCTCATCAGGTATAGACAGGACCGAGGCAGCAGCCCTCATGCTCACTGGCGAGACCTGGCTCAAGGTGCCGGAGAGCATAAAGATGACGCTGTCCGGCGAACTGCCGCCGGGCGTCTATGCCAAGGATCTCATACTGCATATCATCGGGGACATAGGTGCCGACGGCGCCAATTATTGCTCGGTGGAGTTCCATGGCTCGGTGAATAAACTTGATATGGAGGAGAGGATGACCATATCCAACATGGGCGTTGAGATGGGTGCCAAGAATGCTACCTTCCCCTATGATTCTGTCACCGAGAAATATCTCCGCTCCATAGGTGTGCAGGGCGGCTACGAACCTGTCCGGGCAGATGAGGACGCTTTGTATTCAAAGGAACTGGAGTACGACATGTCGGACATCGTGCCAAAGATTGCAAAGCCCCATACTGTAGACAATGTGGTGGATATTGATGAGATACAGGGTCTGGACATAGACCAGTTCTTCATAGGGACATGCACTAACGGCAGACTGTCCGACCTGCGCGAGGCAGCCCGTATTCTGAAAGGTAAGAAGATCGCTCCCGGCAGGAGGCTTCTGGTGCTTCCAGCATCCAGAAGTGTTTACAGGGAAGCCATGTCCGAAGGGCTGATAGATATATTCGTTTCTGCCGGAGGAATGATTCTGCCACCTGGCTGCGGGCCGTGTCTGGGCGCACATCAGGGTGTACTGGCTCCGGGCGAGAGGTGCCTCAGTACTGCCAACAGGAACTTCAAGGGGCGCATGGGCTCCAAGGAGGCGGAGATATACCTGGCAAGCCCGGCGACTGTGGCTGCCAGTGCCCTGAAGGGCTCGATAGCGGATCCCAGGGAGGTGATTGGATGAAGGTATGGCGATATGGGGACGATGTAAACACTGACCTTCTGTTCCCTGGCAAATACACATATACCTGCTCCACGGCCGAGGAAATAAAACCCCATCTTTTGGAGGATCTGGACCCATCGTTTGCGGAGAATGTGAAAGAAGGAGATATCATCATTGCCGGGAAAAATTTTGGGTGCGGCAGTTCAAGGGAGCAACCTGTTCTTGGTTTAAAATCCGTTGGCATTGAGGCAATAATTGCCGAAAGTTTTGCAAGGATATTTTACAGGGCTGCAATCAACCAGGGTCTTGTTCTCATAGAATGTCCTGAAGCGGTGAAAGCATATTCGGAAGGCGATACCATCGTGTTGAACATTGAGAAAGGAAGCATCACGGTCGGGGGAAAAACATTCTCGTTTCCGGTACTGCCGGAGGAAATACTTGCTATCCGTGATGCAGGTGGCCTGCTGGCATATACAAGATTAAAATTAAAAAAGTTTAAATCAAAAGAGGCACATTAAGAGGTAATTGTGGAGAGATAATTATGGTTAAATTACATGAACAGATATTCAGGGATGCCCATCAATCTCTCATTGCCACACGTATGAGGACTGAGGACATGCTTCCCATCTGCCCTGTCATGGACCAGATAGGCTATTTTTCCATGGAGGTGTGGGGCGGTGCAACTTTTGACGTTGCCATCAGATATCTGAACGAGGACCCGTGGGAGAGATTGAAAAAGCTGAGGGAAGCACTGCCGAATACGCCCCTCCAGATGCTGGAGAGGGGAATGAACGTTGTTGCATACAGAAATTTTCCCGATGATATTGTAAAAAAATTTATTTATTATGCAAAAAAGGACGGCATTGACTATTTCCGCATATTCGACGCTCTCAACGATTTGAGAAACCTTGAAATGCCGATTAAGTATGTAAAAGAAGTGGGAGGGCATGCTCAGGGCGCACTTAGTTACACGGTCAGCCCTGTCCATACCGTCGAGCGCTACATCGAGGATTTCAAAAAGCTCGAATCAATGGGATGCGATTCTTTAGTGCTGAAAGACATGGCAGGGTTGGTGACGCCGCAGAGGGCATATGAAATCATAAAGGGAGTGAAGGACGCTGGCATAAAAGTGCCAATAGATTTGCATACCCACTGCACATCGGGCATGTGGGGGCTGTCTTACATGAAAGCGTGTGAGGCAGGTGTTGATGTTCTTGATACTGCAATGTCTCCATTTTCCGGCGGAACCTCGCAACCGCCCACAGAGGCGATTGTCGCCGCGCTGAAGGAAACTGAATACGACACAGGCTATGATTTAAACCTGCTCATGGAGGCGAGGAAATATTTTCTCAAAGTGTTCGAGAAATACAAGCCCCTTTACAAGATGACAGCATTGATGATGGATCCATCTGTGACCACCCACCAGATTCCCGGAGGAATGCTCTCCAATCTTCTATTTCAACTGGAGCAGCAGGGTGCAGGCGATAAATACAACGAGGTGCTGGAGGAAATTCCGAGGGTGAGGGAGGATATGGGCTACCCTCCACTTGTGACGCCCACGTCCCAGATAGTCGGAATTCAGGCGGTTATGAACGTTCTATTCGGGAGGTACAGAAAAATACCCAAGGAAACAAAGGATTATGTAAGGGGCATGTACGGCAAACCGCCCGGGGAGATATCGGAGAAAATATATGAAAAGATACTTGGTCCCAACTGGAAGGATGAGATAATAGACGTCCGTCCTTCAGACCTCCTTGAACCGGAATTCGATAAAAGAAAGGAAGAGCTTGAGGAAATGGGATTGCTGAACAAACCCGAAGATGTTCTCACCTATGCAATTTACCCCCAGATAGGACTTAAATTCTTGAAGGGAGAAATAAGGGCAGAGCCGCTACCCTCTGCTGACGTAATAAAACGCCCGTCGTTCCCCGCTTCATATAAAATTGATATTGATGGTGTTGAATATGAAGTGAAAGTCAAATCGTCAGATACAATAGAGGTTAATGGCACACCTCACTCGGTTAGGATTGAAGGCGAAAAAGTTGAGAAAGCGGCGGAAACAAAAAAATTTGAGAGCAGCGGTACAGGTGAAGTTGTGAAAATTTCGTCCCCTATGCTGGGAGTTATCGTAAAAGTGAAGGTCAGAGAGGGGGATAAGGTGAGGAAAGGAGATGTTATTGCAGTGCTTGAGGCGATGAAAATGGAAAATGAGATATCGGCTCCTGCCGACGGCATCGTAAAGTCAATAAATGTCAAAGAGGGGCAGGATGTTGAGGCAGGAAAGCTTATAGCGGTGATAGAAACATGAGCCCGCTGCATGTTTTTGCTGTTGGTATTTTCGTTGTATTCCTTACGCTTGGGATACTTGCCGCTTTTACCTATTTCATAGGGAAAATGGTTTTGTTCATGGAGAGGAAGAGAGAGGGGGGCGGGGAGGTGGCTGCGATTGTTGCGAAACTTCACGCAGAGGGAAAACTATGACGTTTTTAGAGACAGGTTTTGATTATATAACGCTGAAGCAGGTCGCCATGATTGTTATAGGAATAGTGCTGCTTTATCTGGCGATATATCGTAAAATGGAGCCCCTGTTGCTGGGGCCCATAGGTTTTTCCGCGATACTTGCAAATTTGTCATTTCCCGGAATTGCAGGGCCTGCGGAACTCATGGAGTTTATTTATGACCATCTCATAAGCACTGAAATTGTCCCACTTTTCATATTTCTGGGCATAGGGGCAATGACCGACTTCACGCCCCTCATAGCAAATCCGAAGACTTTTCTGCTGGGGGCTGCCGCTCAGATAGGCATATACTGCGCCATGTTCTCTGCAATAATATTCGGGTTTGATTTGACAAGCGCTGCTGCAATAGGCATAATAGGGGGAGCCGACGGGCCGACCACCATATATACCGCAACGAAGCTTGCGCCGGAGATACTTGCGCCTGTTGCTGTTGCAGCCTACTCTTATATGGCTCTTGTCCCCATGATACAGCCGCCTGTGATAAAGGCGCTGACCACTAAAAAGCAGAGGATGATACGCATGGAGAACTTAAGGGAGGTGAGGCCGGCAGAGAAAATTATATTTCCGATAGCCGTTACCATAATCGTGGGCATGCTTGTTCCATCGGCATTGCCATTGATAGGAATGCTTATGTTCGGTAATCTGTTGAAGGTTTCAGGCGCAATGGACCGCCTGTCAAAATCGGCGCAGAATGAAATCATAAATGCAGCCACAATAGCCCTGGGGCTTGGAGTCGGATACATGATGACAGCAGACCGCTTTCTGAATCTGGAAACAATAAAGATACTTTTGCTCGGCATAGTCGCATTTGTGACAGCAACAGCAGGAGGCATTGCATTTGGCCAGATTTTCTATAAGCTTTCCGGGGGCAAAATAAATCCGATGATAGGGGCTGCAGGAGTGAGCGCTGTACCAATGAGCGCCCGCGTTGTCCAGCAAATGGCGAAGAGGGATGACCCTGAAAATTTCCTGCTCATGCATGCAATGGGGCCAAATGTTGCAGGCGTTATCGGCTCGGCTGTGGCTGCAGGCGTGTTCATAGGGCTGCTGGGGTGAGAAAATGAAAGATGTTTTTATAAAAAAAGGAGAGGCAAAATTTCTGAAAAAGGTGGACGGGAAGACATTCAGAATGCTCGTGCGCTCTAAGGGAATGAGGGCAACAATATCTGAAATGGAGGTGGGCGCGTTATCCGAGCTTTACCATCATAAAGGTGAGGAAATACATATCATGCTTAAGGGAAAGGTGGAATATCAGGTTGGAGACCATTCATATGTCATGGAGGAAGGGGACGTGCTCTGGCACCGCTCGGACGTGCCGCACCGTGCAAAAAATATTGGCAGTGAGAAGGCAGTTTACATGACAGTTGGAATACCCCCTGAAACAATGTAAAATGCGCATATATCGTTACGGCAGGGTAGAATCAACACAGGATGTGGCAAAGGAACTGATTAGAAAGGGCGGCATAGGCAGAAGAACTGTCCGGAGCAGCAG
>JAGGSL010000112.1 GCA_021159125.1 Thermoplasmata archaeon | reverse complement strand
ATAATGGAACTGGCAAGATATGCAACGGATAAAGGCATCTACGTGGCAATGGCTACAAACGGCACTCTTATCACGAAGGAAAAGGCAAAAGAGATGAAGGAGGCAGGCGTCCAGTTTGTGCAAATTAGCCTCGACGGGATAGATGCTGAAACTCATGATGAATTCAGGGGCGTGAAAGGCGCATTTGATAAAACTGTTCAGGGAATAAAGAATGCCGTTGCCGAGGGATTTTTTGTCGAAATTTCCACCACGGTGACCAGATACAACTACAAACAGCTTCCCGATATAATACAGTTCGGAGAAGACCTCGGAGCAAACTGGTTTATGGCATATAATTTTGTTCCCACGGGCAGGGGAAAGGAAATTTTTGAAACAGACCTGACTCCTGATGAGCGAGAGGAGATGCTCAAAATGCTGTGGGGCGAGTTGAGAAAAGGAAGAAAAATAAACGTGCTTTCAACAGCCCCTCAATTCGCCAGGGTTGCACTCCAGCAAGAGGAAGGCGAGAGCCAGAAAATTGTGCCAACCCATTTTTACAATCCGAAGCTTGCAGGACAGCTTGTTGACCTGGCGGAGTTTATAGGCGGGTGCGGAGCAGGCCGCTTTTACATGTCCATGAGAGCCAACGGCGATTTGCAGCCCTGCGTCTTCTTCCCGCTGAAGGTCGGCAATATCCTGGAGGATGATTTCGAGGAGCTGTGGGAGAAAAATGAAGTCCTCAGCAATCTCAGAAATAAGGACATACTGGAGGGTTTCTGCGGAAAATGCGATTACCGCTATTATTGCGGAGGATGCAGAGCAAGAGCATATGCTTACACTGGCGACTATCTCGCTCCAGACCCGGGATGCATATATAATAAAGAGGTGTATGAGAAGGCGATGGAAGAATGGAAGTAGTTCTAACAGCAGACAGAACTTTAATGAGCAACCATCATGGCAAAGAATTTTTAGGATTTGGAACAAGTGCACCTCCCAACTGGTTGCCCGAACATCTTTTTCGATATCTTTTCTTTCCCCGCATAAAAAGCGTTGGCGGGCTGCCATGGCAGGCTCCGTATGGGTTGCGTAAAATAGAGGCAAAGCTGCTCGATGAGGGTTTTGATGTCAAAACTGTTTATCCTGACAGCATTGATAGATTCAACCCAAAAGTCATAGGCATAAGCGTAATGGACCCTTTTGGCTGGGGCCCGTCATCGACAACTTTTGCGGGGATTCTGAAGACAGGAGAGCCGTACCTGGCAAAATATTTCAGGATGATGCTGGAAAGCGATTCCTACAGAAAGGCAAAGGCAAAGGGGGCAAGGACAATAGTCGGCGGTCCGGGGGCCTGGCAGTTCAAATTCAATCAGAAATTCATGGACAAATACGGAATAGATACTGTCATAATCGGTGAAGGGGAGCATGAAAAAGCCGTTGAAATCTACCGCATGGCACTGCAAGGAAAAGAATTGCCTAAATTCGTCGAACTCAAACCGAGCGAATGCCCCACCCTGAATGAAATTTCCGAGATAAAGCATGCTTCCGTTAATGGGCTGGTGGAAATCGGCAGGGGATGCCCCAGGGGCTGCAAATTTTGTTCCGTTACATTACGGCCGTTGAGATGGTATCCATACGAAAAAATCGAAAAAGAGCTTAAAGTGAATGCAGATGCAGGCATTAATGCAGGAGTGATTCATGCAGAAGATATACTTCTCTATGGACAGAGTGGGGTCATACCTGACGAGGAAAAGCAGATAAAGCTTAACAAACTTGCAAAGCGCTATTACAAAAATCTTTCATGGAGCCATGCATCTTTTGCTGCCGTTGCTTCCAAACCGAAACTCATGGAAGAGCTTTCTGAAATTATATTGGATGAACATCAATCGTGGTGGGGGGCGGAGATGGGGATAGAAACCGGCTCTGTCGAACTGGCAAAGAAAATAATGCCGGCAAAAGCAAAACCTTTCAGGGCAGAGGAATGGCCTGAGGTTGTTATCCAGGGGGCGGGAATAATGAAAGATTGCCATCTGATTCCTGCCTGCACCCTTATAACTGGATTGCCTGAGGAAACCGAGGATGATATAATAAAGACCATTGAGCTTGTTGATGAATTGAAGGATTTCCCCTCTCTTATTGTCCCTTTATTTTTTGTTCCCATGGGGAAACTGAAGGATAGAGAATGGTTCAAAAAAGAAGATATGAGCGAAACGCAAAAGGAGTTGCTCATAAACTGTCTTCGCCATGATGTCCGCTGGACAAGAGAAATTGGAAAGATATATTTCAATAAAAATGTGACCCTTCAAGCCATAAGACCATTTTTCTCTTTATTCTTCAAAATCATAGAATGGCAGGGGAAAAGGAAGGAAGTTCTGTAATTTTACTTTGATATGATGCGGATGATGTCTCCATTTTTCAATTCATGGTCCGCTCCTATTATGCGCTGTGTTCTTGCATCTATTGCACGGATAAACCCTTCTCCCAGGTCAGTGTGAACCTTGTATGCAAGGTCAACGGCAGTTGAACCTCTCGGCAGGAGAAAAACATCCGGCAGGACATTGCCTTTTTTATCTGTGAGATGATGCTCATCCTCAACAGGATAAACTGCTATCAGATCAAGCATTTCGAAAACAGCCTTGTCTATGCATTTCTGAATACCTGTGCCGCCGTACTTCTCCATGACATGTGTCTTTATGTATTCCAGAGCTTTGAGGTGCTTTTCATCCATGTTTTTATCGAGAATTGTGAAAGAGGAATCACCTGGCTTGTATGAGATAAGGCCGTGCTCTGCAGCCCTTGAAAGGGCAAGTTCTGCCTCCGCAGAGGTCGGAATTGCATATTCCCCCATCATTTTTTTGACCATTTCATCTGGGGCTTTGTCGCATTTGTTAAGTGCAAGAAGTATGGGTTTCCCTGCCTTCCTGATGTGGGAGGATAGTCTGAATAAGTCATCGTCACTCCATTTTGTCGCATCATCTTCCTCAAGCCCTGCATTCCTTATGGCGGCATGTATATCTCCTTCCTTTATGCCCAGCCCTGTAAGCTTTTCGGCAAGAGCTTTGCTTATTTTTTTTCCTTCTAACTTGCATCTCCTGCTTATGGTTTCCCAGTCCTTGCTTATTATCCCCTGTATCCAGTAATCTATCTCTTCCTCCAGAAATTTAACATCTTTTTCGGGGTCATGCGCTCCAACATCGCACATCTGCCCTTCCTCGTCCGTGGAGCCTGACACGTCCACCACATGAATGAGGCATGACGCTTGACGCAGGTCGTCGAGAAATTTGTTTCCCAGGCCCCTTCCTTCATGCGCTTTCGGTACGAGTCCCGCGACATCTATTGCCTCTATTGGCACATAACGTATGCCATCCCTGCATTCGGAATTATGGGGATTGCATGTGACGTTGAATTCCCTGCAGGGGCAGGGAATGCGGACGTACATTACGCCCTTGTTCGCATCTATGGTCGTGAATGGATATGAAGCCATCTCTGCATGGGCGCTTGTTGCTGCATTGAAAAACGTCGTTTTCCCAACGTTTGGCTTTCCAACAATTCCTATCTGCATTCCCATTTTATCTAACCGTAATAGTGGGTTGGATTATCTTCGCCATCTTTCTTTTTCTTCTTTCCCGCTCTGATGATATCCACGGAAATTATCATGCTGACAGGTATTATCCTCATTTTGCCTTTCATCTCTTTATGAGATTCGTCCATCCTTACACATATCCCCTCATCTTTACCGATATACGCATTGCCCACAAATGTTCCTCTGGTTACCAGCGTTTCTTTCTCAGAGCCCATTGAATAGACAACACATTTAGACCCTTTTACCAGCTCAATTTCATCCATTTACATTCCTCCTCTCAAGCAATTTTTGCAGGTGGCTGACGGTCTCGCCATAATTCTCCATTGCAACCTTGACATGTGCCTCAACGAAACTCCATGCCTTTGCGAGATTTCCGTATCTCAGGCGATATGTCTTCCTCACAGCAGTCCCTTCCCCTTCCTTTCCTTCCTCAAGTATGTCCATACCCTTTAATTTATTCAGATGGCGGTAAACTGTCGCCTTTGTTGCATTAAGATGCACGGAAAGCTCCTCGACCATCCAATTCTTGTCGGGATGAAGCATAAAGCATTCAAAAAGTTTGTACGGGATAGAATTGCTATCTGCTCCTTCAGGCAGATACCCTATCAATTTGAGAAACTCCACTGCCACCTTCTCATAGTCATCCTCGCCTGTCAGGGGTGTATTCTTTATAACCCTAATCTGAAAAACCATGTATTGATAATGCCTATGCTATTTTATAATTTTTGTTGGAAGCTTAACCCTCCGAACGCAAGCCTGCCATTGGCAAGCATTCCTCTATTGTCCGCTTCCCTCACACCACTTCAGGGCTGTATCTCCCCTTCTTTCCCTTTGGCTGCTGCTCAAACTTTACCTGGGGCATGGGGATGGGCGGCGGGAGTCGAAGGTCCCGGGAAACCATCACTGCCTCTGGCAAACAAAAATGCATTATGGCAGTATGTATGTGGGAGGCAACTTCATTCGGCATGTTTTTTGTTTCCTGCCACTTCTTCGCAACTTCTTCTGCGTCCTTACCTTCGTATATAAGATTCCCCCCAAATTTTATCAGTCCAAGCGGGCCATAGCTTGCTGTATATTCGAACTCCACCTGCGCCTCTTCCTTGCTCGTAGCCGTAAAAAGAGTGACTGTGCTGTTGTGGTCTATACGGATATTCATGGGCTTGCTCTGCTTAGAATATCTCCTTGCCTCAATAAACGAGAGGCTCATATTTTTGATGTTCATTATAACACTAATAAGCTAAGCTCCATCCATTTTAAATATTTTGCCATAAAATTATTTCAGAGATATGCTTACAATATTGCTACCCCTGAGCACGACAAATCCGAGTCGGCGTTCTGAACCTTCTTTCTCCTCCCTTGTATCTTCCACAACCAGGTTCATGTACTGGTCATAACCTGTAAGGCGGCCTGTAAGCACCCTCCCGTCCTTTAGAAGGAGAGAAACTTCCTTATTTATCGAATTCTCCAGTAAGTCTGTTGGTAACACCATGGAAGGGTATTCTTTTCTATTTTAAATAGTTGTTGAAAGTCAGTGCCATGGGGCATACTGATAAGCAAGGGTAAAAATTATGATGTCCATCTCATCTTTTGCTATATGCCCGTCAGAGTCATAGGCATAGACAACAAGGCGGTGCCGCCCCATGGGCGGGACATATTTTCCCTGAATCTTCCATTCATAGGGCGGGGAGCGGTCCCAGGATACAAATTCATCGTCAATGCAGAAAATTACGTAGTCAATATCCTTGTCGCTTATAACATCAACGCTTGCAGTTGCATCCCCTATGATGATGGTTGCCCCCCTGAGTCCAGAATACCAGAGCTTCCCTCCAGATATGGGAAAAAGAGGATAGCCAAACAAATATACTTCCCCTTCAAGTGGATTTTTTATCATCACTTCAATATCAAAATGCCTGTTTGCCATCTCTGCAACAATTGCAAGGAGCAATTTCGTTGCCTTCACCTGGTATGTATGGTTGATATGGTCTGGCGTATCTTCAGGTGAATTTGCCCACGGATAGCCGTCATAGTGGGCATAAAACACAGCATCATATCCATAATCAAGAAATGCCTGGTGGTCAGCACCGCGGTAATTCGGAACCGGCTGTATCGAAAGGTCTATGAGCGGCATGTACTTTTCACTCACGTTGACGGAGAAAGAGGAAATCCACTTTGTTCTTTCTGTTTCAAAAACCCTCATGGTTCGCCCGCCTTTGGCAGTGTCTGCATACCCCACCATGTCTGCATTTATAACAGCAATAATGTTGTCCCCTCTCTCATAAGCTTCTTTTGCGTAGGTAAAGCTTCCGTATGTCCCTACTTCCTCCCCCGAAAATGCAATAAAACGTACGGTATGGTTGAAAGTATAGTGGCTCATAATCTCCGCAGATGCAAGTACGGCTGCAACCCCTGAGCCATCGTCATCTGCCCCGAGCGAGCCAGAAGTGCAGTCGTAATGGGCGCTCATTATAACTATCCCGTTGCCATCAGATGTGCCGTTCAGAGCAGCAACAACATTCCTGCTGTGAAATCCACCGTAATTCCACTCGTCAAATTGAACCCACAGCCCCATTTTTTTGAATTCGTTGTAGATGTAATCTGCGGCATTTGAACAATTTTCCGAGCCGGTATATCTGGAACCAAAAGACATCAAAGCATCATGGTAGTTAAAAACAAGGGTTTCGTTTACCTGGGATATCATGTCGGTTACAGCATCCCTTACGCCATCATCGCTGGCAGCATAATGTGTAAATGACGGCATTGCCATAAAGAAAACAAGCAAAATAGAAAGTGCAATTCTCATACTTTTGTTATAAAGAGCAGAATATAAATGCGTTATGCTTCTCTCTTAGCCACTTCTGAAGCACTGGGTTCTGTTTTACCACGGCCAGTTGACTGTGGGTTTTAAAAAATGGTGCTCGTAAAATCCTGTCACGTCTGAAAATTCATAACTTTTCCCATTTACATTTATTATGCCATTCATTTTCCCCATGAGATAAGGCATGCCCAACCTGCCGACACCGATGATATATGCCCTCTCTATCTCTACGGTTACATTTACTGAAAAACTTCCGTTGGAACCATACATGCAAAACTTTGTCGGCTTTTTGAATCCGCATATTGTGTCCCAGTCCATATACTTTATCGTTAAATCCGGTATGTAAATCGCTTTCCTTACGGTTTCATTTGAAAAATATATTCCTCCTTCGGACGGCCCGTCTCCAAATCTTACCATGCCATATGTAATGGTGGCAGATGCGCTGCCGTCGCTGAACTCCCCCCAATCCCAGCATAGTGAAAATTTATTTGAGATACCCCAGTTATGGTCGTGGTATCCCCTTCCTGCTATTCTGTACACATGATGCCCCTTTGTGTCGGTATACTCCAATAATCCGTCTGCCTTTCCGTATGGTACAGGAATATTCCACTTCATCCATTCATCATTTCCTGCGCTGGTTGGTATTGCCTCTATCCCTCTATTTATCTTTGAGAGATTAAGTTGCAGTTTGACATCGTTGATGCTGTTATGGTACGTTACCGTATATGTGCCGTCATCATTTTCAGCAAAGATATCCCCTGCTATTGTCACATTGCATTTTTCATAATCCAGGTTGTAATCAATGAGTGGATAGCTTTTCAGGCTCTTGAAAGTACTTCCATCGCTTTTCATGAAAATCATAACTATCCCCACTGCAGAAACAAAAGGATTATTCAAATTCCCAAAAGTGAAAAATTCTATCAGCAGATTGTTCCCGTCATCGCCTTTGGCATTTGCATACCACCATTCATACCAGTTTATTATATTGCTGTCGTTCTGGTGATATTTGAAATGGGCTGCATCGTCTACACCATCTGAGCCGTTATATTGTGCTGAGGCAGAAGATTGCTGTAATGCTACTGTACCAATGCTTTCCTCCTTTTTTTCTCCAGCCATGGAAATGCTTGCCATAAGCAGAATAAGAGATACTGAAATTGCGACAACACCTCGCATATGGAAATATAAGAGAATCACTCTATTTATTTTTTATTGCCGCCATGCCCGCCATAAAAAAGCAAGGCCAGGAGTCATCAACATCACAAGACTTGTTGCAACAAGCATAAAAGCCGTATTTCCTGTATCAAACATATTCTCATCTCCACCGATAAGGTCGGGGTATAAAGTGCCTCTGCCTTTTTGTTGCTGGAAGGAATGAAAAAGGCGGATATAAGCATAGCGGCGCCCGAGCCATAACTCATCTAAATGAATTTCTGTGGTAATCTGCTTTTTTCATATTTCCCACAGTCGAGAAATCAAGCAGGCCCGCTTCGCTTATTGCCAGCACTCTGAATTTATCCATATCGTGCTTTTTCAATATTGGGGAGAGATAATCGCCAGCATCTGCAGATGAAACATCTGTTCCAGATGCAAGAGGAGAAAAAGCAGGCATCACTATTATTTCATCTGAAAATAGATAGCATGGCAAAGAGAGAGTTGCGCCCACCCTATCTCTCAACTTTATCGAGGGATGCTCATGCGCGATTATCATCTTTTTTCCCCTAACATCTTTGTGCCCGTGGGCGATTGTAATGCCCTTTATATTATATTTATCCGCCATCGTAACGTCGAATTTGGAGGCAATAGTCTTCAGAAAATTGTCATGGTTTCCCCTGATAAGCACAACATCCCCTTTTTTACATAAAAATTTCAGAACGTTGCTGACTTCCTGCCACTCCTGCTTCAAATTTCTCCCGAAATTATGTTTAAAGTCCCCATTGACGATGACTTTCTCAGGCCCATATTTTTTTATAATGCTGCTCAGTTTTTCCATTATCACTTTTTCCTGGTATCTGGGCATTGCCACGCCTTCCATGCGCAATACTCCCTCATATCCAAGATGCAAATCTGCGATTATTATTGCATTTTGTGCCGGCATATGGAGGCAGTAGCTGTCTGTGGCAAATACGCCGTCCCATATCTTAACTTCGCTCTTCATTTTTTATTGCCTCCATAACTTCCTTGTGCATTTGCTGCACGAGCATCTTCCTGTCCTCCATGAGAACAACATCTGTCGAGCCCATTGCAAGTATGTTGAAGGAAAAAGGAGACGGAAGCCCTGCCCTCAAAATATGGATTTCTATTCTCCCTTTCTCCACCCCACTCAGAAAATCCTCTGCATTTTTTATATCCATGGCATCTTCCATGATTTCCCTGTATGTTTCCTTCAGCGCCGGAAATTCGGGGTCAATCTCATTCACAACTTTAAAAAGCATCGAAGCATTTCTCTGCTGGCGGGAAACACTCATTTCATGCCCCAGATAATTTTTCAGAATCATGAAGGAACGAGTCGCCACGTGACGAAAACGCCTCCTCAGCATCTCCGTATTTTTAAGTGCATTTTTCAAATGCTCTCTCAAATCCTGCGATGAGAAAAGAGAGATTATGTCCTCATCCTTCACATCTTTCTTCTTTGAGGAATACATCATGTCAAATCCGTTGTCATTTATTGCAAGTTTGACGTTCAAACCTTTCATTTTCGACAGGCGGTATGCAAATGCTCTTGCAAGCGCATCATTTGCTCTCCTGCCGACAAGAGTATGGAAAACCAAGTGACGGTAACCATCTCTTACAAAATTCTCGATAACAACCTTTCTGTCGTGGGGCACCGAAAAATGCATTTGCTCCGCAAAATATTCCCTTATTGCTTTACGAATATTGCCCGCCTTTCCCTTTCTTATTGCCGCCTCTGTTTTCCTTCTGAAAGCCCCTATCTGCATCGCAAGGTCGTAGCTCAACGGGAGCTGTTCAGAAAACCATGAGGGTATTGTGGGGGAAGCATCAGGACGAGGCGTTACATAAATGCTCATGCCTTTTGATTTTATGAATTCATAAGTTTTCCCGGCAAGCACAAATATGTCTCCCTTTTTCAATCTTTCAACAAACGGTTCCTCCACCTTGCCGACATATTTCTTCGGGACAGCATAAACTTTTATGCCTACCTCATCCGGAATTGTGCCAATGTTGAGATAATATATGGGGCGCACCATCTTGCCCCTCCTCCCAAAAATTTTTTCGTTTTCGTCAAACCATATCTTTCCGTATATCTTTCTCCCTTCCAGTTCTTCATGTCCTCCGGAAAGATATTTAAGAAGATTTATGAAGTCTTTTTCCGGCAGCGATGAGAAAGGATATGCTTTTTTTATCACCTTCAATGCTTCTTTTACTTCCCATTTTTTCTCTATTGCCATGCCCACAATATGCTGGGCAAGAACGTCAAGAGCATTGCGCGGGATATGCACGCGGTCAAGCCTTCCTTTCTTTGCCTCTTTTGCGAGAACAGTGCATTCCACCAGGTCGTCTCTGTCAAGAACAACTATCCTGCCCTTTGAAGTCTCATGCAAAAAATGTCCGCTTCTTCCGATGCGCTGCATAGCCCTTGTAACGCTTTTCGGTGAGCCAAGCAAGACTACGAGATCAATGTATCCGATGTCTATGCCGAGCTCAAGGCTTGTTGAAGAAACAACGCATTTCAACTCCCCGTTTTTTAAACGCTTCTCCACATCAATGCGCACTTCTCTCGAGAGAGAGCCATGATGTGCCTCTATGCTGTCCTCATATCTGCTGAATCTTTTTTTCAGATTGAATACGACTCTTTCTGTCGCACTCCTTGTGTTTGTGAAGATAAGAGTCGTTCTGTGTGACGATATGAGTTCGTCAAGTTTTTTGTAGAGGGCATCTGATGATTCTGAGGCGGGAGTGTATACCAGATCTTCAACGGGCAAAATGACCTTGATGTCCACTTTCTTCAAAAAATTCACGTCCACTATAAGGCATTTCCTTCCTTTTCCAACTAAAAATTTTGCAATTTCTTTCATTGGAGAAATGGTCGCAGAAAGTCCTATTCTTATCGGCTTTTTCTTCATCCCATATGAGAGGCGTTCAAGCGACAGGGAGAGATGTGACCCTCTTTTATTGTCAGCAAGGGAATGGATTTCATCCACTATGACCCATTTTACCTCCTTCAGCTTTTGAGAGAATTTCGGCGCATTGAGAACAATGGAAAGGCTCTCAGGCGTCGTTATAAATATGTGGGGCGGCTTCCTCGCCTGATGCTGCCGTTCCTTCTGGGTTGTATCCCCGGTTCTGACGCCAATTCTTATTCTGTCCTTTATTTCATGCATTGAATAAATTTCTTTCAATGGTTCTTCAAGGTTGCGCTCTATGTCGTTGTTCAGCGCTTTGAGAGGAGAGATGTACAGCACATAAATTTTATCTTCAAGTTTGCCTTTTTTGGCAAGGGTGAGCAATTCGCTTATCGCGGCAAGAAATGCCGAAAGCGTTTTACCCGAGCCCGTAGGGGAAGAAATGAGCGTGTTTTTTCCGTCGTGTATTTCCTTTACAGCATATTTCTGCGGAGGAGTGAACGTGCCGTACTTTCTTCTAAACCATTCTCCAACTTCGGGCGCAAGGAGCGAGTAAACCTCCTCGTCGCTGTATTCCTGCTCGGCGTATTCAATCACTTTTGAAAAAGAAAGCGTTAGAATAAAAAACTTTGCTCACAGCCGCCCACGCTCAACCGCTTCGCTGCACTTGCATCCCTTCTCTTCGGGGATGAGCTCTATTGCATCAATGACAACATCCATTACAACCTTCTTCATTTTTTCGTATATCGCCGCTATTTCATCCGCAGGCAAGCTATGCTGCAGCCCTGCAGCCATGTTTGAGACAATACATAATGAGGCATAGCACATTCCTCTCTCACGTGCAAGCACTACCTCCGGCACAAGAGTCATTCCCACAACGTCTGCAAACTTGCCCATCATGGCTATCTCCGCTTTTGTCTCAAATCTCGGGCCCTCCGTGGATACATATGTCCCCTCAAAAACCTTGCCTCTCTTTCTCGCTGCTTTCAATATCGCTTCCCTCACCTCGGGACAGAAGGGCTGGCTCATGTCCACATGCACAACTTCATCATCAAAAAATGTTGACGGACGTTTTGTAAAATCAATAAAATCGTCAGGAACGAACATACTTCCTGCAGAAATGCCTTCTTTCATTGAGCCGACCGTGCTTACTGCAATTATGCGCTCAACCCCCGCATCTTTCAATGCCTGTATGTTCGCCCTGTAATTTATTTTATGGGGCGGCATATCATGTCCCCTTCCATGGCGAGGAAGAAAAAATATTTCATTTTTATCATGTACGGAACGAGTCAGCTCCACATTTCCATATCGTGTACTGACAAATATGCCGTCGCCTTCAAATTCATAAATGCCTGTGCCGCCTATCAGCCCTATCCTCATAACTTTACTATCCCTTCTAGATATATAAAAATGACTAAATCTCTTCCCACTCCTTTAATATTGATTGCCACATGAATTTTTCAATACCTTCTATCCCCTCCAGGCGCCTTATTATGCGTTCGTATCCCTTTCCCAAAGTTCTGATGCGCACCTTTGCAATCAGGTCATGTTTTCCAGCCAGTGCGGAAACTGCAACGACACCCCTTATGCCCCATATCTCATCCATCAGCTCCTTTATCGATTTATCACCCTGAGCATTTATGAACACGTAAGCCCTCACCTCTGTCAGGGCAAAGGTTGCAACACCCAGAACTACGAGTATTATCCCCATGAGTTTTATTACCAGAAGGGTGGGACTTGCGGAAAATGAGAAATTCATATAATGCGACAGCAGGAGGGAGAGGGGTATGGCAAATATTATCGTGGACGCCTTTACCGCCTGGGATATGCTGGCCTTGCCGAGGCCCAGCGCCCTGATATACAGCACATATGAAAAGAAGGTCACGCCCATTGTAAGTGAGAGCCACGGATAAAATTTGAACGATGCATTTATGGCTTCAAAGAAATAATCTTTGTTGTAAATAAAAACAAAAACAGCCGTAAATACTGTGGTGAATATGACGTTCCAGAGGCGTATATTTATCGAATCGTTGTGTGTATCCCCTATCTTCATCAATTTAAGTTTTCTCTGATATATTGCCAGCAATACCCACCCCGGATTCATAACCAGAAATATTACAAGCAACGCCATCACATTGACTTCTCCGGATAGCGAGATGGATGTCATTATAGCACCGAATGTGACTATTATTGATGATTCTGTTTCTGCGAGAGTGGGAGCATCTTTTTCTGATAAAGACTCAACAATAAGAAGGTACAGAATTACAACCTGGAAAAACGGAAGCACTGCAGACGGGTCTACAAATTTGGAGACCACATAAAGATATCCAAGTGTGGATACCGTGTTTCCGATTCCAGCCATTATGTGGTATTTTAACTCCTCTTTTTTGACAAAACGAATTCTTCTGAAGGAGGGGTCGATTACAGAGCCGATGCTTTTATTATTGCCTATGGGCACGGAAAGAATCAAGGATAAAAACAGGGTTATAAAAACCCCAACAAGAAATACCGATACGCCGAAAACCCAGGGATTGCTTATGTAAAAATAGGATATTATCCCGTCTATTGATGTGGTTACGGCTGCTATAAATGCAGATAGTATGAGAAGAACATAGAACAGATATTTCTTCCGTATCCTTATTTTCATAATTCTATCTCTTTCTCTATTACAGATGTTGTTGTCCTCTTTATTCCGCCCACGAGCTGTATTTTATCTGTCACCTCCATTAACTCCTCGAGGGTTTCCACACTCACCTTTGTGATAATATCATAATCACCCGCAGTGACAGCGATACTCTTTATATTCTCTATTTTTCTTAATTTGTCAAGCACTTCTCCAAGTTTTCCGATATATACCAATACCATTATGTATGCTTTTATCATGCTCTCGCCCATGGAATATATTACAGGATATATAAAAGGTTATCAAATTGTTCGGTCTTTCGATATATATTTAAACATCATCAGATTATATGGATGAAATGAAGGAGCCCCGCTGGAAAGAAGCAGAGTTCGAGGAGATAGAATACAAACCGACCAGCATAAAGGAACTGCTGGTAGAAATGAAAAACATATCGGAGCTTATGGTGTATCTTGCATACTCTGCCATCCTTTTCAATAATTCAGATATAGCAGAGGAAGTAAGATATCTTGAAGTCCATATTGAGAAGCTCAACTATCAGATGCGAATCATGGCCATGCTCGCCGCCCGCACAAAGGAAGATGCAGAAAAACTTTCAGGCATACTTCAAATGGCCGAAGCAGCCAAGATGATATCGGGCGCAGCAGGCGACATAGTGAAACTGCTTTCAGTAAAGCTTAAACATCCGCTGCTTCCCCGCCTTCTGAAAGAATCTGACGAGATGATAAGAAAGATGGTTGTTGAAGGAGAATCGCCTGCAGTGGGACGCAGTCTTCCTGAACTTCATGTCGCATCAGAAACAGGTGTGAGAATAGTTGCGTTGAGAAGGGGAAAAAGATGGATGTATAACCCGAAGAATATCACGCTTGAAAAGGGAGATGTCGCAATCGGGGTTGGGCCTGAGGAAGGGCTCGAGCATCTTGACAAATTTTTGAAAGGCAAGATAAGGGTATTAGAATGAGCGAGAAAGAAGCTGAAGAAATGCTGCTTGAATTGAAAGAAAAGGCAGAGCTTATGGTGGACCTGGCATATTCCTCCATAATCTATGACAGCAGAGAGCTTGCAGAGGAAGTATATGAACTGGAAGAATTTATAGATGTATTGAATGATAAATTCCAGAGACTTGCAGTCAAGGATGTAAAAAATGATGAGCTTGAGGTAAATGATGCGCTTGCGATGATTCAACTTGCCATATGCTCTGAAATGATTGCAGACGGTGCAAGGGAAATAGCAGATGTTGAACTGAGGGATGTGGCTTTGCATCCGATAATAAAAGAAAGCATTCTTGCATCAGATGAGGTATTTGTAAAGGCGACCATTGCCCCTTCATCTGTCCTGAACGGCAAAAAACTCGGGGATATAGAACTTGCATCAAAGACGGGCATGTGGATAATAGCCATAAAAAGGAACGGCAAATGGATATATGAAATAGATAAGAACACTGTGCTGAAGGAAGGGGACATCATTTTTGCAAGAGGCGTGCAGGAAGGGATAGAGCATTTTAATGCCTTAGCTCAGGGAACAGAGCAGGAGATATAATCTATGCCAGCCCGTATTTGAATATCCATGACATATAGGATTCGCCCTCTGCAACTCCCACTGCACCTGCATTTATTTCATTTTTGCCGTCATTGTCGAAGTCGCCGACGC
>JAGGSL010000095.1 GCA_021159125.1 Thermoplasmata archaeon | reverse complement strand
TTTAAACTTCCGGTAGAAACAGCTGCAGAGGTCGACTTCCGCATTCTTGCAGAAACAGCAAGTGAAGGAATATGCATTGTTGATCCGTCAGGCAGAATAGATTATGCCAACTCCCATTTCTCCGAACTCGTGGGCATACAAGACAGAAAGATAGTGGGTGAGGAATTTAAAAGGTTCGTTCCCAGGCAGTTTCATGACCAACTCAGAAAAGTGATTCGCAGAACAATGAAAGGGGAAAAATTAACGAACATAGAGATGGAATTGGTGGGGAAGGACAGGAACATCAGTGTTGAAATAAATACCTCTCCGATTACATGGAACGACAGGGTGATAGGGGCTTTTGTAACGATAAGGGATGTTACAGAGAGAAAAAAGACGCAGGAGGAATTGAACCGACAAAAAACCTACTTCCAGGCGTTATTCGACAGTTCTCCCGAGGCGATTGTATCTCTTGATAAAAATCATAATGTTCTTGATGTGAACCGCTCTTTCATAAAATTGTTTGGTTACACGTTGGATGAAATAAAAGGGAAAAACATCGATGATTTCATTCTTCCTCCGGAAAAAGAAAAAGAAGGCAAGAGCATAACAAAAAAAGTTATCGGCGGGAAAACGGTTGCTGTCGAGACATACAGAAAAAGAAAAGACGGTTCTCTTGTGCCTGTTTCTCTGCTTGGCGCGCCGATATTTGTGAACGGAGAGCAGGTTGGCATATTCGGGATTTACCGCGATATCACCCAGCAGAAGGAAGCGGAAGAAGAAAAAGAATTTTACAATTCCCTCCTGCGCCATGATGTTGCAAATAGAAATATGGTTGTGCAGGGGAACCTTGAAATCCTGGAAAGCACAAACCTCGGGCCTGAGCAAAAAAACCTCATCTCAAATGCACTAAATGCAGCAAGAGCAAGTACGAATCTTATTGCAAAGATAAGGGAGTTGCGGGAGGCAGAAAGGGGGATAAATATCATCACTCCTGTGGTTGTTGATGAGAGTATATCTAGAGCAATAAAAATAAATATGCAGCAGGCGAAAGATTTCGGTGTCAAAATAAATTATAAAAAAAGTGGTGCTGTTGTTAAAGCAGGGCCGTTGATAGACAATATTTTTTTAAATATCATACAAAACGCGATTGTTCATTCCAATTGCAAAAATATAAACATATATTGCGACAGGGAAAAGAAAGACGGAAAGGAATTCTGCAAGCTATCGATAGAAGATGACGGCAAGGGCATACCTGATGAACTAAAAAATGAAATTTTCAAGCCAGGGATAAAAAGAAGAGGAAGCCCGGGCAGTGGTTTGGGTCTCTATCTTGTTAAAAAATTAGTGGAGAATTATGGGGGATGGATTGAAATAGAGGACAGGATAGAAAATGGGGAGAGGAAGGGCACGATATTCAATATTTACCTTGAGATGGCTTAAACCTTTTCAATGGTTTGGATAGATGCCTTCTTGCAACCACCGGCACTTCATAAAATCCTGTCTTTATGTCTCTATCAACTTTTTCAAAAACTGCATCGTTTTCTTTTGCTGTTGTACCGCATTTTACGCACCGATAGCCTTTGCCCTTCCCCATTGATTTCATATGCTTGCCGCATATTTTGCATATCGGATTTTCCTTCTTTTCATAAATTTCTGCCAGAGAATGTATTTTCATTTTTTCTATGTTTATTGTGCGCGGCTCGTCTCTAACTCCTCCGTATACTGTAATTTTATCCCCCTTACGCAGCTTTCTGACAAGAGCCCTGAAATTTTTTGTGGGTTCGTAGGCGGCGCATTCAATCTCCTCTCCGTCGCACAGCGAGAAAATCACATGTCCTCCTTCTATCGTTCTCGGCTCGCTGCACACTTTTCCCGTTACAATTACTGACTCATATGGCTTCACGTCTCCTATTTTTTTCTTCTGAAGGTGCTCGTCTGTCCCCTGATTTGTTTCAAAAATAAGCCATCTCTTTATTTTTTCAGACACCACACTTTTCATTGCTTCTGGCAACTCTTTTTCATCATCCCCCCTTATGCCATACATAACGGGGCAAGGGGAATTCGGGGTTATCTGAACATGATGGTTGACATAATCGTAGTTATCGAATGTTTTTTTGAATCTTTTATCCATTTCTTTCACAGATTCCTCATCAACCCATCTTCTCCCCCCGTTCCTGTAAGTTATGATTTCATATGTTCTGTCATAGGGGTGCCATGCTGTTGCTGCAGATGCGCCTATCAGCCCCCTCCCATTTTTGTAGGGAATGTATAGCGCGTCTAATTCATCCAGAATGCTTTTTACCTCCTCTATCCCCACGATGCTCCTGACAGCTTTTTTGTATAACCAGTACGGGGGCTTTTTTTTCAGAATTACAAGACCCGGATTTGTATTCTCGCTTTCCATCATTGCCCTTTTTCTCACAATTCTGTCGACCTCTTCTATTATTTTTTCAGCATCCCCCCTGTCAGATACTTTCTTTTCGTAACAGTATCTCTTTCCGTTTACATACCCTATCTCCTTTCTTTTTCCGCTGCCCTTCCCGAACTGGATTGCTATTGCTCCGTTGCCCCTTGTCTTCCACGGTATGTTGGGGTTGAGGCGTACGAGACGGGGCATTCCTATTATGTCCATCCCCAGATTGTTAAGGCATTCTATTATATCTCCTGCAAGATAGGTTGTGCACATGCCTTTCCTCGAGTCGGTATCGTCTATCCCAAGCCACACAAATTTTTTATATGTGGAAGTAGTATTTTAGTTTGATGAAAAAGGAACTGCTGGCAGACACAAGAGAGCTGTTAGCACGTGCAGGATTCTATGTATCGGACATATGCAATATCCGCCCTTCGAGTTTCGACTTTGTTGCAAGGAGAGATGACACTCTTCTTGTTATCAAAGTACTCAATAACATAGATGCTCTTAGCGAGGAGGTCGCAAATGAACTCCTCCTTCTTGCAAAACACCTCGACGCTGTTCCGCTTCTCATAGGCAACAGGACAAGCTCCGCTCCATTGGAGAATGAAACATTGTATTACAGATACAGGGTGCCGATAATAACATATGACACGCTCAATGACTGCCTTCACGGGATAATGCCTATTATAACTGCAGCTCCCGGAGGTTTTTATGCAAACATGGATGGCAGCAAGATAAGGCAGCTGAGGGAGGAGAAGGGTATTTCCCTCGGACAGCTTGCAAGGGTTGCAGGTGTTTCGAGGAGAACAATACGCATGTATGAGCAGGGGGAAAGGGCAACAATCGAGGTTGCAGAGAAAATAAGTTCCTTTCTTGGCGAGGATATATTGAAGCCACTTGATATGAGGGAATTCACAGAGGGTTATGAATTTGAGATAGAACGCAGAATACAGAACGATATGCTTTCAATGGTAGAGTCATTGGGTGCATCCATTTTGCCCACTTTGCGCTCCCCGTTCAATGCCATTTCGGAACTTTTGGATGACCTGCTTCTTGTTGGAATAAAAGATAGAAGGATTGCAGAAAGAGCACGAATCATGTCAAACATATCGAGGGTGGTGGAGCGCCATTCAGTATTTTTGATAGAGTCATCATCAAAGAAGAATATAGAAGGCATACCTGTTATAGATAAAAAAGAGCTTTCCAGAATAGACGAGCCGCTCGGGCTGCTTGACCTCATCAGGGAGAGAGAGTGACTTTGAAAGTTGAATTGCTTGCATACACTCCTGAAGGGGAGATTTTATCTGCAATGGCTGCAAAACTGACACATTCCAAGAGCAGCATCAATGATTTGAGGGAGAGCGACGAGGAGGAACTGAAGAATATTCTCAGATATGTTATAAAGGCAGGGCATGAGAGCGTGATAGAGCATGCCTACTTTACATTTGGTATTTCTGGCGTTTCCCGCGCCCTCACCCACCAGCTTGTTCGCCACCGCATCGCTTCCTATTCCCAGCAGTCGCAGCGCTATGTTGAGGCTGATAGGGAGTATGTCATTCCTCCGTCAATCAAGGAGGCAGGAGCCGAGCAGGAATATAAAGATATGATGGAAAAGATATGGGACAGTTATGACAAACTGAAGGAAAAGGTGCCTGTTGAAGATGCCCGCTATATTCTGCCAAATGCTGCATGCACCCAGATAATGGTATCAATGAATGCCCGCTCCCTGTTGAATTTTTTTGAGTTGAGATGCTGCCTTCATGCCCAGTGGGAGATACGTCATCTTGCATGGAAAATGCTCGGGCTGGTGAAAAAAGTTGCACCTGTCATATTCGAGAATGCAGGGCCTCCGTGCAAAACAAAGCGCATATGCCCCATGAACAAGAAGGACTGCAAGTGGTATCCTAATCCTTAGAATGCAAAGCATTTATATCCCTCTTATATTTGTCAGAGAAGATGCTATCCCAGAAACGCCGCCGTTTAATAAAGGCGGAGGCAGAAACAAATCCCAATTACGGGAAACCGCCAAGCAGAAGAAGCGTTGAGGAGCTTATAGAAAATGGAGTTGCAATAGTGGACAAACCTGCAGGCCCCACATCCCATCAGGTGAGCGCATGGGTAAGGGACATTTTCGGTGTGGAGAAGGCAGGGCACGGCGGTACGCTTGATCCAAATGTAACGGGCGTTTTGCCAGTTGCACTATCAAATGCAACAAAGGCAATTGGTTTGCTCCATTCTGCAGGAAAGGAATACGTAGCTGTTATGCGCCTTCATGGCGATGCCAGAGAGGATGAGATAAGAAAGGCATGCAGTCGCTTTGTGGGGAAAATACGCCAGACGCCGCCCAAGGAAGCAGCCGTGAAAAGAGTTGAGAGGGAGCGTGAAATTTATTATCTCGACATTCTTGAAATAAAGGGGAGGGATGTGCTTTTCAGGGTCGGATGCGAGGGCGGAACCTACATAAGGGTGCTTTGCGAGGATATCGGGAAGGAGATAGGATGCGGTGCCCATATGCACGAGTTGAGAAGGACGAGAAGCGGCATTTTTGAAGAAAAGGATGTTCATACGCTGCATGACATTCTCGATGCCTACATTTTCTGGAAAGAGGATGGGGATGAGGAAATAAAAAACATTATAAGGCCAATGGAGGATTTACTTTCCCATCTGCCAACTGTAGTTGTGAGAGATTCGGCTGTTGACGCAATATGCCACGGCGCATCTCTTGCCCTGCCAGGTGTTCTGCAGGTTGATACAGGGATAGAGAAGGACACAGTTGTTGCAGTATACAGGGATAGAGAAGGACACAATTGTTGCAGTCAAGACATTAAAGGGGGAGGGCGTTGCGATAGGCACTGCTCTCATGTCAACAAGGGAAATGATGGAAAGAGATGCAGGGATTGCCGTTAACACAACAAGAGTGCTTATGAGAAAGGGCACATATCCGCCAATGTGGAAGAAAAAATAAAATGCTGAGGTGGCCCAGCTCGGAAAGGCGCAGGCCTGGAGAGCCTGTGGGGCTCTGCCCCTCGAGGGTTCAAATCCCTCCCTCAGCGTAATTTTTATCTCACCATATCTCCAAAAGTTTTCCTGAGAAGGTCTTTCACTACCTTTGGGCTTACGTCTGAAAAATTGAACTTGGATTTTCCGCCTGACCATTTTATTGTGAGCTCGTGAGAGTTAATATCTTCATTTGAAGAATTCCTCTTTATTTTTATGGATTTTACCTGGTTTTGCCCTATGAAAAAATTGCCATTTGTTTCTGCAATTATATCTGCAACAGGCATTGAAAAGTATCTTTTATACAGATTTATGCCTGCTGTCATGGTGGCACTCATGCGTTTGAGGCGCCCTGCTCCCTGCTCTTTCAATTCCTCTGTCACTCTTTTTGCTTCCTCTTTTATCATGCTGCTCGTGAGCTGCGCCACGATAATGCCTTTATCGGTCGCAACTAAATTGTACGTTTTCTGCCCGAAAACACCGCTTTTAACATTAGGGATAACCCCCAGAACTTGTTCTTCATTCATAGAAATAACCTAAAAATATAACTGATGTGATGTTTTAATATTTGCCGTGAAAATTTTACAATTTGTGCTTCACAGCATCATTTTAGAAAAATGGGCTGTTAAGCTGGCATCTTGACTCCTTGCTAAAAACATAAATCAGATGTAAAACCAAAAATGCGGGCGCCGGGATTTTCGGGCATGCTTATTGCAAGCCATGCATTCGAACCCGGGCAGTGAGCTTGGAAGGCTCAAATCCTAACCGCTAGATCACGCCCGCATCAGTAGGCAATATCGCAATTTCATTTAAATAATTTGGTTCTGTTCAAAGCATTTTGCTTATTTCCTGGTATCTATCATAAGTGAAGACAGGACCTTCGAGACAGACGTAAACCTCGCCGCCTGCAATGCAGTGCCCGCATTTTCCTATTCCGCATTTCATCCTCCTTTCTGCAGAAACAGAAACCTGAATGTCCTCTATTCCTTTCTTTTTTAGCTGTTCAACCGTTGGCTCGAACATTGCAGGTGGGCCGCATATAACTGCAAATGAATTATCTGAAATATTCGCCTTTTCCACAAGCTGGCTCACAAAACCAACATGCCCATCCCATCCGTCATCTGCCGTGTCAACAGTGATTTTTACCTCTGCCATCTTCTCCCATTCTTTCAACTCGTCTTTGAAAATAATCTCTCCCGGTCTCCGTGCGCCGAAAAAAATGCTTATGTTGCCAAATTTATCTCTTTCGGCAAACACCTCTTTTATCAAACTTCGCAAAGGAGCAAGCCCTATTCCTCCTGCTATGAAAATAGGATTGAATCCGTAGAGCTGCTCGATGGAGAAGCCATTTCCGTACGGTCCTCTTATTCCGACTATATCTCCTTTCTTCATTCTGTGAATTTTTTCAGTAAGCTTCCCGACCTTCTTTATGCACAACTCAAAATATTCGGTTGTAGAAGGGGGGGAAGTGATTGAAATTGGCGCCTCGCCAAACCCGGCAACGCTTATCTCCACAAACTGTCCGGGTTTGAACGAAAAACTCTTTTGCTTTTGCTCATCAGCAAAGCGTATCCGATACAGCTTTGTATCTTTTGTAAGTGCCTTTACATCCACAAGCTCGGCGGGAAAGGGCAAAAATTCGTTGTCCATGATTATCAAGAGTGTATGCATCTCTATTTTATATCTTTTTTTAGATATTGCCTGATTAGTTATTTGTATAACCTATTTGTATCACCTGGTTGGTATTATATTCCCTGTTAAAAGCGCGATAAGAAGGGCAGCGAATATGGCGGGAGCCATGGGGTGGGAAGGAAATACATAAACCTCAGAGCAAAAAACCTTCAGCTTTTTTATATCATCTGCAGAGATGCCTGTATGGCTGGGGGCTGCGATCACCTCATCCAGTTTATCTTTCCGTGAAAAAATTTTTAGCAGAAAGGATGGCTTTTCCGCGATACGCACAATATTTCCATCCCTTATGCCTATGGTTTCTGCAAGCATTTCTCCCCTGATCTCATCAGATACCTCCACCTTTTTTCTGTAAGGGAGGAAAGGGCTGGCTGCATCTGCAGCAATTGCAAGGAAAAAAATAGAAATAAGGAAAGAATGTGTAATGAAATAAACGAAGCATGCGATTCCGGCCGGCGTCAGTGCAAAAACAAGTGCTTTTCCATCTTTTCTTTTGATTGCCTCCTGTAATCCAAAAATGAAAAATTGCATGAAGGTGGAGAGGGCAATCATCAGAAAAAATGTGGGGATAAAGGAACTACCATCTGGAAACAGCGGAGTGAGGGAAACTATTCCCATGAGGAGTTTTGCATCTCCCCCTCCGAAGAGCCCTGCTCTCCACATCAGCCATATCAAAGGGAATGAAAGGGCGAGGGGAAGAACAATCAAAACCCATGGTGCACCATAAAAAATTTGAATTGATGAAAGAATAAGCCCGGTAGCTATCATTCCGAGAGTAAGCCAGTTAGGTATCTCCCTTGTTTTTACATCAAAATAAGATGCTGCAAATGCACCGACAATAGCAATAGCGACGCCAATCCACATCAATTCACCATCGCAGAGGGCTCTTCTCCTCCGTGCCAGCTCATCCTAGGGCGGACTTTTATTATGTGAACAGACTCTGAGTTATCATCTATTATAAGAGCCACACCTTTCTCCATGCCCACCTTTTTCAGCGCTTCGCCTATTTCTCCTCGCATGTAAGTGGGGCGAACCCTGTTAAGTGCATCTATATCCCCCTGGGCAGTAAGGCGGTGGCATATTATTATGTCGCTGTGAGACAGAACTTCGTCATCGAGAGCGCTTGGCCTCTGCGTAGCAAGAAGGAGCGATAGGCCAGGCTGCCGCCCCTGCCTCATCCACTGGTTTATAATAACATCCTTTGAGACACTTTTCCCCGGAGGCAGGAATATCTGTGCTTCGTCAATTGCCATCCACACAAGTGGAAATTTTTTTCTTCCTGTCGATTTGCCCTTTATGATATCCTTCTCATCATTTTTTCTCTCCCGAACTCTACTTTCAAAAATTTTTCTTGCTAGGACAGCAACAATGATAACTTTCAACTCTTCGGGATAGGAGCTTATGTCAACTACCGTGGTCTCCCCTGCTCTGACTATTTCATCAAGAGGCATTCCTTTTTTATCAAACACATCCCAGGATGATGCCATTTTGAAAAAATTCTCCCCTGCGCCTTTTGCCTCGTTGCTTGAACGGTCATCATTTGCCATTTGTTCTATTATATCATCTATTGAATACTCTTTTCCTTCAAGCTCATTTATTGCCCTTGCAATGGCAACCCCGGTTGAATCAACAATCCTTATCCCAAAAAGATTGCACCACTGTAGGGGGCTTATTTCAGATGTTTTGAGCGAAAACTTTTCAGCCGGCAGCCCCATCTTTCTGTATTCTTCCACATTGTCAGGAGAACTAAGCAAACGTATCTTTATCCCTGAAGGAAAGAGTCCCCATCTCTCAAGCATTTCTTCATGCTTTTTATTTCCAAAGAAAGAAGTCCAGTAAATGCCCAACGTGTCAATAACAATCACGCCGATATTTTTTCTGATATCCTGCTCCATCATTGACAGTTCTTCAATAAACGTTCCCATTGTGTATGATTTGCCATATCCCCTTTTTCCACATATCAATATAACGTGGGGCTTGGCTCCATCCACATAAACGTTCGAGCCAAGGGATTTATCAAGGGCATAGTACCTGCCGATATTCAGAACCCCTCCTTTTCCTTCTCTTCTCCCAAGCACATACAGCTTTTCAGATATACCTCTTGCACCATCTGAAATACTGAGGGCCATCAAAAAATATATAGATGAAGGATTGATTAAATTTTGGGAAGGGATATGCCTTGCAATTACACCATCAGGAGAGAGGGTGATATAAGAATTGCAGTGGCAAATTGTGAAGGTTGCAATGCCTCATCTTCCATACTTGACGGAGAGTGCAGAAAAAATATTATGGAGATGATAGGAAGGGAGGCAAATATTGATAGGATAATTCTGAATCATCCGTTTGTGAAGGTATTTGAAGGGCAGTCCCTCTCCTTCCTGAAGGATTTGGCAGATTTTGTTGAGGGGCTTAAAGCATATGGGGCATCGGCAGCAGATTTGAAAGGGTGCGAGACATGCCTTGAGAAAAGCATGGTGAAGATGGAAGAAATAAAGAAAATCGCGCCTTCAGACCCGATACATGCCTTTCAGTTGCTCAGAGACGAGCTGAAGTTTTTAAGAAAAGAGAGCAGGGATGCATGTGCGGAATGCAGAAGAAGATATGCCAGAATTCTTTCAGAGATTGTAGAAGGGCGGGCATTGAATAAAAGAGTAATCGGAAGAAAAGAAAGCGAATTCTATTACAGGGAAAAGATACAGCCATATGTAAGACCCATGTTTTTTGACACCTACATAAAATTAACCCCTCCGTCGGATGCGGTATTTATAAAAAAATATGAAGTAAAAAGGAAAGGGGGCAGACCCCTCAAAGTTTCTCTTTACTCCCTCTCATCCCGTCCTGAAAAGTTATATTTCATTATCCCGCCGGAATATAATTTGCCCGAAAATGAACTCAAAATTCTGCAAAAGGTAAGGGAGAAACTGGTGCGCCACCGCCCCCGGGAGCCGTCGTTCATGGAACCTGAAACATCGAGGGAATATTTTCTGAAATTTGCAAGAGATAAAATAGGGGAGGCGGCGGAGGAAGCGGGGATGGCACTCAATCGCGAAAAGCTTGAATTACTTTCAGATATTTTTGCAAAATATACCGCCGGACTCGGGATACTTGAAGACCTTCTCCTTGACGAAAGAATTCAGGACATATATGTAAATGCGCCTGTTATGCGCAACCCCCTCCATATAATCCTCGACGGGGAAGAATATACTTCTAACATCTATTTTTCGGAAGGGGATGTGGAAGCTCTGTCATCGCGATTCAGAAGCTTGAGCAGAAGACCGTTTTCAGAAGGCTCGCCAATTCTGGACATGGGGCTTGACAGATACGGGGCAAGAGTAGCAGCCATCTCCCCGCCATTAACCTCGAAAGGCGTGGCATTTGCCATAAGGAGGCATAGCCCAAAACCATGGACTTTGCCGAAGTTCATATCATTCAGAATGTTCTCTCCAACAGCTGCTGCGCTCCTTAGCTTCCTGGTTGACGGGCAGGCATCGATACTTATTGCGGGAAGCCGCGGCTCGGGCAAGACCTCCCTTCTTTCAGCCCTACTTCTTGAGATACCACAGAGATATCGCATATTGACCATAGAGGACACACCGGAATTGCCAGTCGAGCAACTCCAGCATCTCGGCTACAAGATACAGTCTCTTGTAACCCGGCCGGTGACTTCAATGGGAAGCGGAGTTGACCCGGAAACTGCATTGAGGACGGCGCTCCGCCTCGGTGAATCTGTTCTTGTACTTGGGGAAGTCAGGGGCGAGGAGACAAAGGTGCTTTTTGAGGCAATGAGAGTGGGTGCAGCAGGCAATCTCATACTCGGAACAATACATGGTGCAACGCCAAGAGATGTTTTTGAGAGGATAGTCTATGACATAGGTGTCGCTCCAACCTCCTTTAAGGCAACCGATGTGGTGGTGATAGCAGCACCCATAAGGGCAGGCGGCGGCATGGAGAAGAAAAGAAGGGTTTTGCAGATATCAGAAGTCACGAAAAGCGGATGGGGAAGGGACGTTGATGCTGATAAAATATTTGCGGACATAATGAGATACAACCCTGCAAGAGACGAGATAGAGGCAACAGATTTGCTTGATATGGGGCAGTCAGAAGTTTTAGGGAGGATTGCAAAGGAGTGGGGAATTAATATTGAAATGGCAATAGAAAACATAGCAATGAGGGCGAGAATAAGAAAAAGGATTACAGAGTACGGTAAAAGGAACGCAGAACTTCTGGAAGCGAAAGCTGTTTGCGACTGCAATAATGCATTCTGGATTTTCACCGAGGAGAGCAGAAAAGAGCATGGAATTCCTGATTATGCGGAAGTGGAGAAAAAATGGATGGAGTGGTTTAAGGAATATGCCAGAAGGATAAGATGATGTGGTTTGAAAAGCTGTGCAGGTTTTCTGCAAAACATTTCTTGTGGGCTGCAGGCGACGTCGAATCATTCAAAAATAGGGCGGAGAATGCTGTCTCTTCCCAATTCATCAATTCGCTGAAATTTACTGGAATGGATGTTGAGCCATATGAGGTCATCCTTGCCTCATATGCAGGTGCTGCAATCGCATTTCTGATATCGATCGCCATTGATGTAATCATATTTTATTTTCACGCATTCTCTATTGAAAGTATCGGTATCCTTACATTGATGCTTATGGTTATCGCCACCATGGCTTTCCCTCTCGCTGCGCTGCAGTTTTTGAGTGAATATCCAAAGACAAAGGCAGAGTATATGAAAATTCATTCTCTCGGGGACATACCGGAAGTTTTGAGCTATATCGTGATGTATCTGAAGCTCATACCAAATATGGAAGACGGAATAAGGTTTGCTGCAAGAGAATCAAATACCTCCCTTGGAAAAGATTTGAAGAAACTTGTCTGGGATGTTGAAGTAAGAGTGTACAGGAGCATGGATGACGCAATAACATCATTTGCAAATTTGTGGGGGGAGTGGAGCGATTATTTCAAGAGAGCAATACATCTGATAAGGAGTGCTGTTGATGAGAAAAGCAAAAGCGAAAGAAATGTTACACTCGACAGGGCACTGGATATCGTTATGGAGGGCACAAAAGATAGAATGGCTGATTTTGCGAATAAACTTCACCAGCCAACACTGGTTGTGTATTCAATAGGGGTCATGATACCGCTTGCCCTGATAGCCATGATGCCCGCTTCATCCATCGTAGGTTTGAAGGTCTCCGTACTCCAAATTTTTCTTTTATATGATGTCATTCTGCCTATCATTCTTTTCTTTTACATCAGGAAAATTTTGCTTTTAAGGCCTGCCGCTTTTAACCCTCCCATCATTCCACGAAGCCATCCTGAGCTGAAGAATGTTGACAGGAAGAAGAATTTTATGGAAGCTTTGGCTGCCGGCATATTTTTTGTTGTAGGATATATAGTTGTAGGATATATAGGGGATGCAAAAATTGCTTCCATATCTTCTTTTGACCCACTAAGCCATTACATCCCGTCAACCCTCTTCCTTCTGTGGGGCGTGGCAGCTTCTATTTCAATTTACTGCCTGAAGACGTATGCCCCTTATAAAAAAATAAGGGATGAAATAAGAGAGATGGAAAAAGAATTCAGCGATTCTCTGTATGTGATAGGAAAGAGGATAGGGGAAGGAAGACCGGCGGAGGAAGCTTTTAATTATGCCTCGAAAACAATGGAAGGCTCAAACATGGGCAGAATATTTGCTCTCACTTCTTTCAATCTCACTTCAATCAGAACAAGTCTCCACGGCGCTCTTTTTGACAAAAAGTTCGGCTCTCTACGCCACGTTTATTCGGACAGAATCAGGGCTGTAATGCATTTATTTGTTGAAGGTGTGAAAAAGAGTTATGAGGAAGCGGGAATGGCCGCAGTAAAAATGGCAGAGCATTTGAAACAACTTCAGGAAGTCGAACGCAGAATTAAAAATTCACTGGGTACATTGACAGCAGTTCTCCGTTCCACAGCTACTGCATTTGCACCTTTAATTGCAGGCATAACCCTGGGGATTACAGAACTTATATCCAAAGTGGTTGGCAATATGGATTTGAGCGGCATTTCAGAAAACGATTTTATTTCAGGCACATCAAATTTTTCTTTTAATATCAACCCGGAATATTTCATTCTGGTAGTGGGAATATATGTCATTCAGCTCGTATTTCTTCTGATAAGATTTGCAAACGGCATAGATGAAGGGGATGACAAAGTGGAGTATATGTATTCAGTGGGTAAAGCAATGCCAGCAGCAATCGCAACCTTCAGCATTGCAACAATCATTTCAATGATTTTGTTTGGGGCGTTATCCCCCTCTTTCTGAAAATTGCCAAGCCGTATCATTCATACTCCCGCTTCTATAACCGGAGAGGTCAAGCGTGGTATACGCAAACCCAAGCTCTCTGAATTTTTTTGTTATTTCATCTTTTCTATCTATCACTTTTTCAAAATCTTCGGGCAGAACCTCTATCCTTGCGATTTTCCCGTGCATTCTGACACGCACTCTTTTTGATATCCCACTCAAAAATTCTTCTGCATTTTCTACCATATGCAGCTTTTTTATTGTTATTTCCTCTCCGTAGGAAATCCGGGATGCAAGACAGGAATTTGATGGTTTATTCCATGCACTCAGCCCTGCAGCTCTTGCGGCATTTGCAACGTCTCTGGCGGTAAAACCTGCATCTGCCAGAGGATGCCATATGCCCTCCTCGCTTGCCGCCCTGACTCCTGGTCTGAAAATATCATTCATATCGTCAACTGTCACGCCGTCTGCTATGATTTTAAAACCTTCTTTTTCCGCTGCCTCCTTTATCAATCTTGCCATATTTTTTTTGCAGCGGTAGCATCTGTTGATGTCATTCTCGGGCATATACTTACTTTTCACCACAATATGTTTCATTCCTATTTCTTTTGCAATACTTTCTGCGCTCTTCAGTTCCCTGCGAGAAAATAGAGGAGATGAAATTGTGATTGCCACTGCTTTTATTCCCATGTCAATCTTCCCTGCGAGAAAATAGAGGAGATGAAATTGTGATTGCCACTGCTTTTATTCCTGCGTCAATCGCCGCCTTTGCAACCAATCCGCTGTCTTTCCCTCCTGAGAGTGATATTGCAACCTTTCCTGCTTTTCTTAGTAGCTCTAATAACCTAAAATATTTGTCCATAGCATGACTGCTCAGACATTGGGAAGGACAGAAGGCAAATTCATGCCTTCATTATTCCTGCAAGGAAGACGCCGAGTGCTATCAAACCGCCTACCAGGCTTCCTATAAGGGATACTACGCCTACCTTAACGGTTTCCCATCCCCATCCGCCTGTTGTCCATATTCCGTCTGTGTAATTCCAGAAAAGAATGCCGACTATGATGCCTATCAGCAGCAATACTGCGCCAATAGCCCTGCTCTTGCCTGAACCAAAGTATGCGGTAAATATGCCCGCAATTACTGCACCTATTGCAAACACCAGCATACACATACTCACAAACACATCCAACATACTACTTACTTCAATCATTTTTATCTCCTCCTTAAAATTTTGTTCCAGTTAGAGTTTTTGTATCTGCCACCCCTTCTATCGCTCTTATTTTGTCCACGACTATCTTGCCCAATTCATCGAAATCCTTTGCCTCAACTTTGGCTATAAGGTCATATTCGCCGAATAGAGGATGCAGTTCTATTATCTCCTCTATTTTAAGCAGTTCGTTGTATACTTCGTGTTCCTTTGCAGGAGCCGTAGAAATCAGAATAAATCCCATAGCCATTTGCTCACCTAAAATGTTATCTCTATTTTGCTTATTAACTTTTCCATAAAGTA
>JAGGSL010000143.1 GCA_021159125.1 Thermoplasmata archaeon | reverse complement strand
AGATATGTCTGCCCTATGTTATTCTCCGGATACATGCCGTCGAATTTGCCCACAACGCAGCTTTCAATCATCATTGTCGAGGGACCCAGATTCATATTCTCCACGCCTCTTGTACTGTATGTGCCAAGAGCGCCCAGAGGACTTGCAAAAATGGAAATTCTCACCACATACTCCATTATCAACGGTCCGAAGAAATAGCCAAGTCCAAGTCCCCACATGAATACATCACCGAACTCGTAGAGGTGCATGCTTCCATGTCCATTTTCATATATCACATTGCTTTCCTCCTGGTATTCCCCGCCCTTTACAACCTTCTCGCCGCTTACCAGTTTTATCTCGAACTTGGGGAATAAAAGCATGTTGAGCACTCCTGCTGTCTTTATTTTGTTAAGTGCTTCATCGCTGTAACCCACTCTCTGGGATTGAGTAAAGTATGTTCTGGTAACATCAAATCCTCCTTTCTTTATCTCTGCTGCAACTGCATCTCCTGAAAAGCGTGTTGCACCTGACGGGAATTTCATCGGGTCGCCTGTATGGCCGCCCAGCAGCGGCCCTATTATGTTCTTTATCTGTTCAAGTACGGGTATTTTCTGGAAATCCGTTCCGCAACCTGTTTGAACAGTAGCTTTGTTCTTCCAGTCACCCAGACCATCTATAATTTTCTCGTAGAATACTGTCCTTGCTATCAAAGCAGATACGTCCTGCACGTCCCATCCAGTGACCCTGCCTATGACATTCTCCTGGTAGGGCCAGTAAGTGTATGTATCATTCTTTATGTCGCTGGGATTGGGATCTATATCTCCGTAAATAAAATCGCTTGGTGTGCCGTAACCGAAGTAATGAATCACCATTGCGTCATCAATGGGTGTATCAGGATTTTCATATATGTACTGAGGTAGCATTGTTGCACCGCCGACAAGGGCTATGTAAACAGGGTTTTCCTGATAATAATTTCTAAGCTCTTCCAGATTGTCAGAAGATATGTTTGATATATTGCCAAGCAAATCATTTATCATTTCATGAATCTTCCACACATGCTCGTTGGACGCTTCTGCCAGCAATGGATTTTTACGCGGCACATAGAAGCCCGGGCAGGTCTTACCATTGACCGTAACGTTATCGTTTGCAGCAAAAGCAAATTCGGGCTTTGCGAGAATTATGCCCTGCCGGTATGCTGTGAGATAGGGGGCCATTGCAGAAAGCTTTTTCATCATCGGCACATACGGGCTGTCGAGGCTCTCCACGGTTACATCAAGTTCATAGCTGCCCTCTTTCTGGGCAAGCCATGTTCCCATGACAGTTAGGTCAAATGTTACGCCATCACGGTCATAAAGCACGGTCTCATAATGCACCTTGTCTTTTACAATATGACCGCTGCTGTCTCTCTCTGGCACTCCCGCCATTGTGGTTATCTGGACAAGTTCGTACATCTGCTGCTCAGGCGGCAAATCCTCAAGGCGAGGTCCGCCAGAAAGGGTGAGATAATCTCCGAGGTCTTCAACATCCTCTGAGTTCAAATTCGTCAGATCTATTTTTACAAGCGCATATTTGTATCCCTCTGGAATAGTGAAGTTGTGATGGCCAGGCTCCAGAAAACCTTTTGCTGTTGATATAAGCGTTGATGGCAAAATCGCAACAGAGTCTACTGTCCCTTTAAAGTGGAATGAGGTTGTGTTCAAAACTTTCGGCATGAATGCATCCATCGGATTTGCCAGCGTGATATACTTAACTCCTCCGAATTTGTCTTTAACAAGGTCTATGAGAAAATTGGTTATTTGCTGCTCGTCGGTAAATCTCCACGTACGCTCATGCCCTTCAATATTACCGCACAGGAACGTGTATTTCACTCCAAGCTTGTCCAGCACATCTCTCACATTGTCGGTATTGTTTGTGACAATAACAGGAATGTTCAGATAAGAAGCAATGGGCGTTGCAGAAACACCCAGCTCATATCCTTCCTTGCTGTCCTCTATGAGAACAACACCATCGCTCTTTTTCCACACTTTCTGTGCTATGTCAACAGATACCTCTTCCGGTGAGCCACCGACTATTTTTATATCGCTTGAGAACGAATACATTTCCTCAAATCTTGTGATTGAACGCGAAGGATTGCTGAAATTCTCCACCAGCAGAGGTGCCACATGGCTATCGTTATCTGAATAATATTCTGCAACAGGCGTTCCTATGAGGGCATAGAAGGAGTTTTCCTCGGATGCAATGACAGGAGTGGCATCCATGGCTCTCTCTGATGATATTTTGCCTATTGCATCCATGTTGAAGCCCTTAACCTCCTCAAATTTGGGCCCGCCCATGCAACCGCTGAAGGCTGTCCCAATCATAATTACAACTGCAAACAAAACCAATATTTTTCCCTCTTTTCGGTTCATTTTCATCACTTTTTTGTATTATGATATATGCTACATCCCTATAATAATTTCGGATGGCAGCATGAGGGTATGCCATCACCAAAACCAAAAATTTATTATACCAAGTTCATTGCCATGTCCATGAATCATAATCCCGAAGAAAATATTGCCAAAAACCTGGAGAAAATAAAGCATAAGATTGTGGTAATGAGCGGAAAAGGAGGTGTTGGAAAAAGCACTGTTGCCACAAATCTTGCTGTTGCCCTGTCTGCGGAAGGAAAAGAGGTGGGCCTGCTTGATATAGATATCCATGGCCCCAACATCCCGAAAATGCTGGGCATAGAGGAAGAAAAAATAGGAGGCGATGAGAAAAGCATGTACCCTGTGATGGTCTCGCCGCATCTTAAGGTCATATCCATGGGTTTTCTTTTGAAGGATAAAGACACACCCGTCATATGGCGCGGACCGTTGAAGATGAAGGCAATAAAGCAGTTCATCGGAGATGTGGAATGGGGAAATCTTGACTATCTGGTGGTGGATCTTCCACCCGGAACAGGTGACGAACCGCTGAGCATAGCACAACTGATACCCAAAGGCATGGCCCTCATTGTCACAACGCCCCAGGATGTTGCACTCCTTGATTCAAGGAAAGCCGTCATGTTTGCAAAAACGCTGAATATGCCCGTTCTCGGTATTGTGGAGAATATGAGCGGCTTTACATGCCCCCACTGCGGCAAGGAAATAGATTTGTTCAAGGTTGGCGGCGGGAAGAAATCCGCGGAAGAGCTAGGGGTTCCTTTCCTGGGCGCCATTCCGATAGATGGAAGAATTGTGGAATCAGGGGATTCCGGCAAACCATTTGTTCTTAACAAAGACACAAAAGCATCTGAAGCGTTTGCCTCGGTTGTGAAAAAAATAGAGGAAATTGTTGAGCAAAAAAGCGGGTAAAGCAAGAAAGGGCACATATGCCCTCATCGTAGAGCTGAAAAAAGATGATGAAATAGAGGTGGGTAGATTAGGCATACTGAATTTCAAAAAAGGTTATTACGCATATATCGGCTCTGCGATGGGGGGGCTTGATGGCCGCATAAGAAGACATCTGAGAAAAGATAAAAAGAAGCACTGGCACATTGATTATTTGCTTGAAAAAAGCGCGGTCAGGATGGTGTTTTTTATCGAAGGAGAGAGAAAGGAATGTTCTATTGCATCTCATATGAAAGATGAATTTAGCGGAGTACCCCATTTTGGTTCAAGCGATTGCAAATGCAATACCCACCTCTTTTATTCGGAAAGCGCAGAAGCCATAGCAAATAAACTCAGGGATGCAGGAATGAAGAGATATAAGGGGCAAAGCATATGAAATTATACCGAAATGTTTATAGTAAATAGAGGAAATTACTTTATAGCTACATTTATTTGTAGTTGGAGATAGGCATGCCCTCATTTAAACAAAAAGAAAAATCTTATATGCAGAGAGATGAGGAAATATATCGCATTATTTCTGAGCATTCAAATGATGGCATATTCCTCGCCACCTCATATAAACTTGTATATGCAAATCCCGCCTTTTTAAAAATATTCGGGGCAAAATCAGCTGATGAATTGAAAAACAAAAATTTGCTTACTTTGCTGGAAAAAGAAGATGCGGAAAAAATAAGACGAGACATAAAGGAAGCACTTAAAAACAATCTCTTAGAGAAGGAATACGTGGTAAAGGCAAAGAGGGCAGACGGAAAAGAAATTTTCATAAATTTATCAATGGCAAAGGTGGTATACAAGGGAAAGGCGCATGCATTGGGCGTAGTTAGGGATATAACAAAATTAAAGGAAACAGAGTTCAAATTGGAAGAAAAGGAAAGAAGATATCGTACTTTAGTCGAAAATGCTCTGGACGGCATTTACATAATAACACCAGAAGGTTTTGAATATGTGAATCCTGCTTTTGAAAAAATCACAGGCTACAAAGCTGGCGAAGTATGCAGCAAGGATTTCAATTTCTGGGATATGATACACCCTGAGGATGTAAAGCTCATAGAAGAAAGGGAGAAGGCAAGAGAGAAAGGAAAGGAATTGCCGCCCTCATATCAATTCAGAATTATAACCAAAGATGGAAAAACAAAATATGTCGAAGTGAATACAATCCCCCTGCCTGGAAAGGAGGTAAGAGTTCTGGGCATGATGAGAGACGTAACAGAGAGGAGGGAAGCGGTTGAAAAGTTAATAAGCGGCGAGAGGAAGTATCGCACCCTATTTGATTCGGCAAATGATGCGATTTTTTTGATGTCAAGGGAAGTATTCATAGATTGCAACAAGAAAACAGTGGAGATGTTCGGATGCAGAAAGGAGGATATAATTGGTCATGCCCCATACGAATTTTCGCCTGAAAAACAGCCAGACGGAGAAGATTCGAAGAAGAAAGCTCTCAAAAAAATAAATGCAGCACTGGAAGGAAAACCACAGCGATTTTACTGGAAGCATATCCGCATGGATGGAACACCATTTGATACCGAAGTTTCTTTGAGCAAGATTGAAATAAAAGGAAAATTCTTTGTGCAAGCAATTGTAAGAGATATAACAAAAAGAATGGAGGCAGAGAAAAAGTTGCTCATTGCCGAGGAAAATTACAGAAGTATTTTTGAAAATGCCGTCATGGGGATATACAAGAGTACGCTTGAAGGGAAGCACGTGCTTGTAAACCCTGCATTAGCCAGGATATACGGCTATGAATCCCCGGAAGATTTGATACACGGCATGAATGACATATCAACCCAGCTATATGCAGACCCAAACAGAAGAAAAGAATTCCTAAAGCAGCTGGAAGAAAAGGGAGAGGTGACAAATTTTGAATCACAGATATACAGAAAGGATGGAAGCGTTATATGGATTTCAGAAAATGCCCGGGCAATAAAAGATGAAAGCGGCGAGATACAGTACATTGTTGGCACAGTCGAAGATATAACCGCCCTCAAATCATCGGAAGAGAAATATAGAGCGACTTTTGAAAATACAGGAACGGCAATGCTGATTTCAGAGGAGGACGGCACAATTTCTTTGGTCAATTCCAGGTTTGAAAAATTATGTGGTTATTCCAAAAAAGAAGTCGAGGGAAAGATGAAATGGGCGAGCTTTGTCCATCCCGATGACCTCGAAAAAATGCTTGAGTACCATAAAGAAAGAAGAAATAATCCTGAGAAAGTGCCAACAACTTATGAATTCAGGGCCATAAACAAGGATGGCAAGATTTTACACATGCTCATCAATGTCAATTTGCTCCCCAGAACTAAAAAATCCATTATATCGCTCATAGATATCACTGCCCGCAAGAAGGCAGAGGAAGCTTTGAGGGAAAGCGAAGCACGTTTCCGAGGGGTTGTTGAAAATGCAAACGATGCCATATATATCATCACCCCGGGGGGATTCACATATGTAAATCCTGCTTTTGAGAAACTGACCGGATATTCGTCACAGGAGATATACAGCGATGACTTCAGTTTCTGGAACATTATCCATCCTGACGATGTGAAACTCATAGAGAAAAGGGAGGAAGCGAGGAAAAGAGGAGAAAAGATACCCGAGAGATATGAGTTCAGGATTATATCAAAAGACGGGAAAACAAAGACGGTTGAGGTGACAACAGTAAATATTGGAAAGAAAGGCGAAGTGAAAGTGATGGGAATACTTCGTGATATAACCGAAAGAATAAAAGCAGAGGAAGAGGTACTGAAACTCTCCGAGCTCTATCTCAAAATAAGCATGAGTATAAACAGAAATGACAGCATCGAAAAATTCGGGGAGGAGATGACAGAAATCATAAAAGAAGCATTTGAATGCGACTTTGCTAATTTCTTTATATGTGACGAAAAAGTGCTCATCCCTGTTGCCCACATTGGTTATCCCCCTGATTTGCAGAATATTTCCATTAAAAGGATTGAAATTGATGAAAGCCAGCCCTGGGAGGTGGTAAAGGCGTGTCTCTCAAAAAAGGAAAGATATGTGGAAAACCTGCAGGAATATGAGCCTCTCTCTTTCAACCGTGATCTCTATAGAAAATATAATTTAAGAGAACTTTACACCATACCCCTTATAACAAAAAATGAGTTACATGGGGTTATCCAGGTTGCCACATCATCAAAAAATGTTCTGCCAAATGAAAAGAGAAGGATATTATCAAGCATATCTGAAGAAATAGCTGCAGGAATAGCAAAAATAAAGGCAGAGGAAGAAATGAAGAGGGTTCTTGAGGAAGAGAGAAGATTTAAAATGGATACGGCCCATTATTTTTTTAACCCAATAACGATTGCAAAGGGATATCTCCACCTGGCCATGGAAGAGGCACCTGACGAATGCAAGAAAAAAATAGAGTCTGCCTACCATGCTATAACAAGAGTGGAAAAAGTTGTGAAAAATGTAACCCAGAGAGGTGAGATACGTGAGTAAAATAATACTGGTAGTTGATGATGAACCAATGGTTCACGAACTACTTGAAATAAATTTGAAAAGGATGAAAACTCCTGTTGAAATTCACAATGCACTGACAGGTGAGGAGGGAATAGAGATGTACAGAAAATTGATGGAAGAGGGGAAAAAACCCGATCTTGTCATCATGGATTTGAATTTATCAGGTGAGGATAATATGACAGCGATAGAAAATCACATGAAAGGAACAGGGAAGCTGGACGGAGTGAGAACAACAGATGGGATATTGAAAATCGACCCCCAGGCAAGGATATGGGGTTATACTGCTTGGTTTGATACAGAATGGAGTAAAAAACTTGGGGAATATACCGAAAAAATAATTGGCAGAACAATCCCATTCCACGAGTTTTCAAAAATGGTGGATATGTTCTTCCAGCAACAAGATTAGGCAAAAATTTTTTAACTCAACTTCGTTACCTCATACATGAAAACCACATTTAGTATTATAAAAGCAGATGTAGGGGGTTTCCCGGGGCATTCCTCTGTACATGAGAAGCTTATTGAAGTTGCCGAAAAAAATCTTTCAGAAGCAAAAAATGAAGGGTTGCTAATAGACTTTCATGTTACCCACTGCGGTGACGACCTTGAGCTACTTATGACACACCACAGAGGAGAGAACAATGAAGAAATTCATTCTCTTGCCTGGAATACTTTCACGAAGGCAACAGAAATAGCGAAATCACTCGGGTTGTACGGAGCAGGTCAGGATCTGCTTAAAGATGCTTTTTCCGGCAACATAAGGGGGTTGGGGCCGGGCGTGGCGGAAATGGAATTTACCGAAAGAAAGTCTGAGCCACTCATTGCATTTTTAATGGATAAGACAGAGCCCGGCGCATTCAATCTGCCAATATTCAAAATTTTTGCTGATCCATTCAACACGGCAGGTCTTGTAATAGACCCCTCTCTTCACGCAGGTTTTAAATTAGAGATATGGGACATACTTGAGCACAAAAAAGTGTTCATGGACATGCCAGAAGAGATGTATGATGCCCTTGCCCTCATAGGCGCAAAATCAAGATTTGTGATAAAAAGAGTTTACCCAAAGGAGGGAGGGAAGCTTCCTGCAGATGAACCTGTTGCCGTGATTTCAACAGAGAAATTATACCAGATTGCAGGGGAATATGTGGGAAAAGATGATCCTGTGGCTGCTGTCCGCGCCCAGTCGGGGCTGCCCGCCCTTGGAGAAGTGTTAGAAGGCTTTGCGTTCCCGCATCTGGTTTCAGGATGGATGAGGGGCTCGCATAACGGGCCTATCATGCCTGTGTCCGTGAAGCAGGCGAGATGCACACGCTTTGACGGACCGCCAAGGGTTGTTGCCGTCGGGTTCCAGATAAAAGACGGAAAGATGACAGGCCCTGCAGATTTATTCGATGACCCTGGCTTTGATTACACCCGCCAGAAGGCAATAGAAGTTGCAGATTATATGCGCAGACACGGGCCTTTCGAGCCGCACCGCCTGCCGCTGGCAGACATGGAATACACAACGCTTCCAAAAGTTATGGAAAAGTTGAAGGGGAGATTTAAGGATATAGAATAAGCAGAGTCTTTCCTCACCCCTGCTTCTCTCTTTTTGATGGCTATACACCGGGGCATTCTCTCGCAATTTCCTCGTCAATGTTTTTGTTGCCATATGCTTTCTCAAAATGCCTTCTGAAATCGTCTGCCACTTTTTTTGCCCTCTCGTCATATTTTTCTTTGTCCTTCCATGTGTTCCGGGGCCAGAGCAAATTGCTTGGCACGCCGGGGCATTCCTCGGGCACCATTACCTTGAAGAAAGGATGTCTCCTGTATGAAACTTTTTCCAGTTTTCCGGTCAATGCAGCATCCACCATCGCCCTTGTATAGTCGATGTCTATGCGCTCTCCAACGCCATAAGGACCTCCTGTCCATCCTGTATTGATGAGATAAACGTTAGTTCTGTGCTTCTTCATTTTTTCTCCGAGCATTGTTGCATAGACATCGGGATTGCGGGGCATGAAAGGCTCACCGAAAAAGCGAGAGAAAACGGAGACAGGTTCATCTATTCCTGTTTCGGTGCCTGCAAGTTTGCTTGTATATCCCATCAAAAACCAGAGCATTGCCTGATTTTGGTTAAGTTTCGCAACAGGCGGGATGACGCCGTTTGCATCTGCTGTAAGAAACAAAATGGTTTTCGGATGACCAGCCCTTGAAGATGGCTTAACATTTGTGAGATAAGTGAGAGGATACGAAGCCCTTGAATTCTGCGTCAGCCGGCTGTCCGAAAAATCAAATTTGCCGTTGGGGTACATCATGGCATTTTCCACTATTGCCCCATGTTTTCTCCAGTCGTCCCTGTGCATGACTGCATCGTATATCTCCGGCTCCTTTTCTTTCTTTATATTTATCATCTTTGCATAGCATCCGTTCTCAAAATTTGCTATGCCCTCATCACTCCAGCCATGCTCATCATCGCCGAGCAGAGCGCGGTGGGGGTCTGCAGAAAGAGTTGTCTTTCCGGTGCCGGAAAGCCCGAGAAGAAGGGCAGAGCCACCCTCCCCGTCATTTGCAGAACAGTGCAAAGGAAGTATGCCTTTTTCGGGGAGTAAATAATTCATGACAGTGAACATTAATTTTTTTACAGAACCCTGATATGCAGAGCCATAAACAACGCCTATTTTATTATCAAAATCCATTGCAACAATCATGTTTGAAGTCCTGCCATCCTTTAGTTTTCTCAGGCGGCTCTCATATCTTTCCCTGTCCAGTTTGTCGTATGGGAGTACCAAAAGAGTGAATTCATCATTGTAAAAAACGCTTTTTTGTATATCCTCCGGAACATCACGGAACATATTGTCAGTGAAAAGCGCCGTGAGCGCATGATCTGTCACAGTTCTGGTCGGCAAAGCCCAGGAGGGATCTGCACCTATCACCCTGTCGGTTACGTATATTTTTTCTTTACTTTCAAGGGTTTTGAGCGCATCATAGAGAACCATTTCAAATGTTTCAGGTTCGATGGGGATATTGTTGGGCGAATCCCAGTCGATGTTGCCCTCGCTTTCGGGACGGCGGACAATGACAGTATCTTTCGGACTTCTTCCTGTGGATTCAGGGGGCGTCCAGGTTGCAAGCGCTCCATTTTTTGAAATAAGAGCTTCTTTATTGGCAACTGCCTCCTCTATCATCTCTCTTCTTGAAATATTATCCTTAACATTCTCATGCTTATTTAAAATGCTATCAAGTATTTCCCTGAATTCTTCAATGCTCGCCTTTCCCACAGGCATGTGAAGCATAGTTGGGTGAAAGAATGAATGATGTATAAATGTTTGGATGATGAACTAAATAATTTTTGGGGAACTGTTCAATTACCCTGTATTAATGAATATTACGAAATAACCAATTTCTCAGATTCTGCCAGATGGCGGTGATTTTACCACTCATCAACGCCTATCACCATTGTTCCTATGACAAACAGATTTGCATTTATCTGCCTCTCAACATATTCTCCCTGGTCTTCATAAGATACTACTGCCGATACCAGTATTGTGCCAATCCCAAATATCGGTGTCACCAGGTATCCGTATTTTCCGGCCTCTATTTCCTTGAGATTTGTAATGCCGCTGCTTCCGCCAAATACAAGTCCTGTTATAAAGATTGTTTTAAGGTGAATATCGTATATTGGATAGTCATTGCCGTTCAGAACGCCTATTCTTATGCCGTACCCGTTCTCAAATCCTATATCCACATTTTGCAGAGTTTCGCCTGCTGCAATGCCTGAGAACATGCCCCCAATCACCATGGGCAGAATCAATGCAATAGCAACCAGTTTTTTCATTTTTTCTCCCATTTATTAATAAATTAGGTTTATTTAAATACATTGCTTTTTCGACTGAAATTTCAGTTAACTTCAAATACAGTATGCCCATCTAAAACTATGCCCGCCGTTGAGGTTCACAACCTGGTGAGGGACTATGGGAAAGTGAGAGCAGTCAACAACATTTCTTTTTCTGTTGATGACGGAGAGATATTCGGGCTCATAGGGCCCAACGGAGCTGGGAAGACAACAGTGCTTCGCATAATTTCTACCCTCTTACGCATAACCAGCGGAGAAGTTAGAGTTTTCGGGCATAATGTGGCCAAAGAGGCGGATAAAGTCAGAAAGCTCATAAGCTACCTGCCGGAAGATGCAGGGGCATACAAAAATCTTACAGGCATAGAATATCTTTACTTCATTGCAAGGTTTTTCGGGGAAGGGAAGGAAATTGAGGATATTGTTGAGAGGGGGGTTAAGATAGCAAATCTGGGAAAAAGAATGGATGACAAGGTGGAAAACTACAGCAAGGGCATGACCCGCCGCCTTCTTGTTGCAAGAGCCCTGATGATAGAGCCAAAACTTGCCATACTTGATGAACCGACCTCCGGCCTGGATGTGATAAATGCACAGGAGATAAGAAAGATTGTGCAGAACACCGTCAAAAATGGAACGACCGTACTGCTTTCTTCGCACAACATGCTCGAAGTTGAGTTTCTCTGCAGGAGGATAGCACTGATGGATAAAGGAAAAGTGGTGGAGGAGGGAACTCCTTCAGAGCTCAAGACCAGATACAATGCAGCAAATATAGAGGATGTGTTTGTTGAGGTGATAAAATGAATCATCTGCTCAACATAATAAGGAAAGAGGTGAAAGAGCTGCTCACTCCTGCAACCTTCGTTCCGATAATCGTAATGGCTCTCATCTTCGGGAGTATGGGAAACATGATAGGCGGGGCAACCGAGGAAACAAAGAAACCGCCTTCCATCGGAGTCATAAACGAGGACAGAGGGCAATTCTCAAGCATCGTGAATGAAACGGTATATAGCATGGCAAAGGTCGTTTACAACAGCACATCAGAAAATATTGAGGAAGGAGTAAATGCAGTTAAAGAAAAGGGAGGAACTGCACTCATCATAATTCCATCCAATTTCAGCATCAACATAGCAAACAACCAATCAGGAGAGATAGAAATATACTGGATAATGAAAGGGGCGGGAATAATGGATTCCATCTCCTCCGGAGTCGTGGAAAGCATTTTGCATGAGCTTAATACAAAAATTTCAGAAGAGCTCATTGAAAAAGGAAATATAAACGCAACTTTTGCTTTATCGCCGACAACAAGGAATGAAACAACAATATTCAAGGGAAAGGAAATGAACGGCATATCCCCGGGCACAATAAGCGCAATTCTCTCCTCTCAATCAACAGCAGTGCCGATAATAATCATGATAATAATCATGATGGCAGGAGGCATGGTGATTTCCTCGATGGGAATGGAAAAGGAGAATAAAACACTGGAAACTCTCCTTACATTACCTGTAAAGCGCTCTTCGATTGTCGCGGGAAAGATAGCAGGCAGCGCAATAGTCGGCTTGCTCATGGCGGTCATTTACATGATTGGCTTTAGGTATTACCTTTCATCATTCGAAGTTTCTGGAAATATAAATCTGGCTGACTACGGGCTGACACTGAATGTGTGGGATTATGTGCTTGTCGGCATATCCCTTTTCCTTGCACTGACAGCTGCCCTTTCCATGTGCATGGTTCTCGGCACTTTTGCAAAGAATTACAAAAGCGCGCAGACACTCACTGTCCCTGTTTCCATACTTGCATTGATACCGATGTTCCTGATCATGTTCAAGGATTTCTCGACCTTGCCCCTTTCCCTCAAAGTCGTTCTGTTTGCAATACCCTTCTCCCACCCCATGATGGCGGTCCGCGCCTTGCTTTTCGGAGATTACATGCTTGTCATTTCAGGCATTGCATATGCTGCAGTATTCTCCTTTGCAATGATTGCAATAGCGGTATGGATTTTCAAAACAGACAAGCTGCTCACAGGAACAACCATCCATCTCTTCAGGAAAGAGCGCTAACCTTTTATGCAGCAGGCACTTCATTAATGTGCACGAATGGAATGCAATTGCAAAAAGTTTTGATGAAACCCGCAAAAAGCCGTGGGGGGAATGCCTCTCCTTCGTCAAGGGAAGGGAGGGCAGAGCGATTGACATTGCATGCGGAAACGGCAGGCATTTGATTTCAATGGGCGAAGACGTTGAAGTGTTCGGTCTGGATTTATCCCCGGAGATGGTAAAAATTGCCCGTAAAAATGCAGAAAAAGCGGGAAAGAAAGTTTCTTTTGTTGTCGGAAATGCTTCTGCTCTGCCTTTTAAATCCGGGGTGTTTGATTTTGCCATCTTTATTGCAGGACTGCACAACATAAGCGGCAGGGAGAAAAGGATAATGGCGCTGAAGGAGTTAAGGCGCGTTTTGAAAGAAGACGGAGAAGCCATGATTTCAGTCTGGTCGAGATGGCAGGATAGATGGAGGATGCACTTTTTAAAAAAATTGCTTGCGCTCAAAATAAAAAATTTCGGGGATGTATATGTGCCCTGGAGGAGGGGGGCGGAGGTTATGCGCTTCTACCATCTTTACAGCATGCATGAGTTGAAGGAAGACGCAAAAAAGGCGGGGCTGAAAATAAAAAAGGCGTGGAGCGTGAAAAAAGCATCGAAGAAGCATGCCGACAACCACTTCATCATTGTAAAAAAATGATGATGAACAGAATCATGAATGCAACTCCGACACCCATTAAAATCAGAGCGGTTTTCCAGTCAGATGAGATGATGATGGGAATGGGCCCTATGAGTATCAAACCGCCTGCATGCTTTTCCGTTTTTATCTCCTCTAGAGCCATAGCTTCTTCTCCACTAAAAATTTCCTCTTCAAATCTGAATCGGGAGAACATGAAAAGAGGAAATGAAATGAAAATCAAAATTATTCCGAGCATCATGAGCAAGCCGTTGCCGTAAATGAAGGGGAATATGATGAAAATGCCCGCTTTTCCTTCCCCGAGTGCAATCCCTGCGGCAATGCATATAACGCCCAATGCAAACAAAATTGCGGCTGTCTTACTTCCCATATCTCCTCTGCCTCCTCTGGTACGAACGTATGACTTCAAGGAAATCTGTCTTTTTCAAAGCAGGCCAGTAGATATCTGTGAAATAAAGTTCGGAATATGCGAGCTGCCAGAGCAGGAAGTTTGATATTCTTTCCTCCCCGGAGGTACGGAGTATCAGATCTGGATCAGGCGAATCAGAGGTGTAGAGATACGAGGAAATCGTATCTTTTTTGATATCCTCCAGCTTTATCTTGCCTTCTTTAACTGCCTGCGCTATTTTTTTCACCGCCTCCACGATTTCCTCCCTCCCGCCGTATCCTATGGCTATGTTGAAATAATGCTTTTTATAATGTTCTGTTGCTTCCATAACTTTCCTGGCTGCCTTTGCAACCCTTTCGGGAAGTTTTTCAATCTGGCCTATGACTCTTATCCTGACTTCGTCCTCATGGATGCGCTTGTCCTCCGCCAGCTTATTCAAATCTTTTTCGAATAAATCCATGAGATGGTCAACCTCCTCCTTTGGCCTTTTGAAGTTGTCTGTGGAGAATGCAAAAACGGTAAGCCCTTCAATGCCCACTTCATGGCACCATCCCACCACCTCCTCGAGTTTGTTACCCCCTATCTTATGCCCCTGCTGAACATCCATTCCTTCATAGAGTGCATATCTGCGGTTTCCGTCCATTATGATTGCAAGATGACGCGGGACTTCATGCTGCTTTATTTCCTCCATCATCTTTTTTGCCTTTATTCGCTCCATCTCGGATTGGATCAGCTGGAAAAGCTTGTTGTGTTTTAGTTCACGCATCACGCTTCTCGCAAATTTTGTCTCAATAGCCCTGTCCTCGAGCTCGCTGACCTTCCGCCTTACATAGCTTTTCTTCATTACAGCCCTCAATAAAATACAGCGTTATAAATAGTTGCTGATAATTTAAATATAGGGAGTGTTTACCATTATGAAAGTTGTCATTGCACTTGGCGGAAATGCTCTCATAAAGCGGGGCCAGAAAGGCACGAGCGAGGAACAGTTCGAAACAACAATGAAATCCGTCCGGGACATTGTCAGGATGATAAATGAAGGATGGGATGTTGTCATCACTCACGGAAACGGGCCCCAGGTCGGCTCGATTTTGCTCCAGCAGGATGTCGCAAAGGGCGCTGTTCCCCCGATGCCTCTCGATGTCTGCGTTGCTCAATCACAGGGACAGATCGGGTACATGATACAGCAGTGCATGCTGAACTCGCTCGCATCCAGCAACACAAAAAAAAGCGTTGCATCCGTCATAACCCAGGTTCTTGTTGACGAAAATGACCCTGCATTTGAAAATCCAACCAAGCCAGTTGGCCCGGTTTACAGATATGACGAGGCATTACTGAGGTTGAAGGAAGGGTATATACTGACGCAGCAGAGAGGGGGCTGGCGCATTGTCGTTCCGTCTCCTGATCCAATATCAATCGTGGAGGCAGAGGCAATAAAAAAATTGATTGACAGCGGAGTTATCGTAATCGCGGCAGGCGGAGGCGGCATTCCGGTTGTAAGGAGCGAAAAAGGTTCAATTGAGGGGAGGAAAGCAGTTATAGACAAGGATCTGGCATCAGAACGCCTTGCAACAGAGATAGGTGCAGATGTTTTGCTTATCCTTACTGATGTTGACGCTGTCTATATCAACTACGGCTCAGAGAACCAGAAGAAGCTGGGAAAAGTCAGTTTGAAGGAAGTGGAAGAATATTACCGCCAGGGGCAGTTCCCTCCGGGCTCAATGGGCCCGAAAATTCTTGCTGCAATAAGATTTCTGGAAAACGGCGGGAAGAAGGC
>JAGGSL010000007.1 GCA_021159125.1 Thermoplasmata archaeon | reverse complement strand
AGAAAATATATTATATATATAAGCAATTACGAATCTGATGGGATGGGACGAAGCAGAGCTAGATGAAATGTCCGAAAGAATAAGAAATTTTCTCAGGGTAGAAATAAAAATTTGCAGAGAATGCAAAGAGAGTGTCAAGGGGCCCTTTGATTAGACCGGGATCCATAAATGGCCAGATACCCTGTGCCTAGTCCTGCTGCTGTCCCATTGATTTTCCATATTCGAACAGATTGCCAGCTTGATATATGTCCATCTGGACAGACGACATCGGTCTGGCTTTTATTATTTCCTCTCCGTCTTTCTTTATGCTTCCTGTTTCAAGATTTATAGAGATAATGTCCCCATTATTCAGTCCCACTCCGGATATGCCCGGGCACTCCAGTATTGCAAGGCCCGAATTTATCGCATTTCTTTTGTAGATTGCCCCGAATGATTCGGCAATTATCGCCCTTATGCCGAGGGATATGAAGCAGTCGACCGCCTGCTGGCGGGAGGAGCCTGCACCGAAGTTTTTGCCTGCTATGATTATATCCCCTTTTTCAGCCTTCTCCGGAAAATCTTCCCAGCCCTCCAGGTTGCCAAGCGCATGCTTTCCCATTTCAGATATGTCGGTTATGTGCAGATGTTTGTTATGGAAAATCATGTCTGTATCTATGTCGTCTATTATTCTGCCATCGCTGCCAGTGAGAACCCATATTCTGCCTTCTATTATTTTTTCTCTCAATCTTTCACCCCCGTTGAATCAGGTGATGCCAAATATCCTTTTACAGCACTTGCAGCAGCTGTTGCGGGGCTCACCAGATAAATTTTCCCTGGCCCCTGCTTGCCTTTATAATTCCTGTTTGTTGTTGAGAGCTCTACCTCATCCTCACCGACAAGCCCGGGCATCCCCTCCGCGCACCCCCCGCATCCCGGATTCGTGAAAACAACTGCCCCTGCATTTATGAATATGTCGACAAGCCCGTCTTTTATCGCTTTTGCCCACACCTCTTTTGTTGACGGGGTTATTCGAAGATTCACTCCTTTTTTGACTTTCCTTCCCTTCAATATTTTTGCTGCGGCAAGCATGTCCTCGTATCTCCCGTTAGTGCATGAGCCTATGAAAACAGAATCTATTTCAATGCCCTCCATCTCTGAAACAGGGCTTATGTTCGTTGGCTTTGGCGGAGACGCAACCATCGGCTCCAGTTTGTCCACGTCTACATGCACTTCCTTCACATAATTTGCATCCTTATCTGCATATACGCCCTTCACATACCTCCCGGCCCTTCTGCTCATGAATTCTATGACATTATCATCTGGCGGTATGAATGCAATTATCCCCCCCATCTCCGTTGTTTGGGATGCAAGGGTTATGCGCCCGTCAAGACTCAGCTTTTCTATCTCATCGCCGTAATATTCGGCAGCCATCCCGAGCATGCCAGACGAGCCTAGTTCTTTCATCACAGCAAACGTCAGATCCCGGGGGGTGGAGGGCCAATCATAAGTTCCTTCCACATTAATTTTCATTGTTTCGGGCACTTCAAACCATGTCCTGCCCGTTTTGAATGCAAATGCAATGTCTGTGTCGCCCATCCCCTGCCCGAAGGCGCCGACCGCCCCCAGGATGTTGTAATGGCTGTCTGTTCCGACTGCTGTCGAACCGGGAGTGACAATGCCTTTTTCTATCAATACATGAGTTCCTATTCCTTCATCAACATCGAAAATGTTCATGGAAGTTTCCTTTGCAAATTTCCTGCATATCTGCTGGTTTATCGCATATTTTATCGTCTTTGCGGGGACGCTCAAATCGAAGGTGAAATATGTCTTTTCAGGGTCTTCAAGGTAGTTTCCGTCATAATTTTCCCTGAGATGTTTTACAACATTAGGCCCTCCAAAGTCACGTGCTGTCCGAACATCCAAATCAATCCATGCGACACTGCCTGCCTTTATTTCATCGCCAGAATGACTCTGAAATATTTTCTCAATAACGGTTTTGCCCATGCTTGTGTAATGGCTGAAAATATTAAATATTATTGGAGCGGCAGTTAATTCATGATTTATTATCTGAACGGCATATTTGCAAGAAAATTAGGGATTTTATCGTGATATGGAATGGAGAGGCGGGAACAGAGCATAAAATCAAAACCATGGGATGGATATGATATACTCGTATGCTCTGTTCCCAATATAGTAACGTCAAGAGATTTTTTAATTTCACTGACTTTTTTGTCAATCGGCTTAGCATTGAGCTGGATTTGAAAAGTGAGGATATAATTCCCCGCATTGCCATACCTGGCTTAGGCAGAGCAAGGAGAAAGGCATTTTAGCAGATTGCACCTTTTTGATTTTAAACTCCCCATAGCCTATGGGAGTAAATTCTAGATAATCTCCCTCTTTAATATCATGGAGTTGAGCAATTTGAGAGGGAATCGTTACAGCAAGGCTTTCCCCGGCCATTCTGACTTTACGTTTAATTGCCATGATTATGTGCCTAGCATAAAAATGTATAGACGTTTAAACAGGTTGCCATTCTTTATGAGCATACCAAATATCGGCTTTTGAATTATAAAGAAAGCCGCCGGAGGGATTTGAACCCTCGGCCTTCTGATTTTTCGGTTTTGCCCTCTGGAAGGTGGAACACCTCTTGGGCTCCTTACGAATCAGACGCTCTACCGCTAAGCTACGGCGGCTTATACTGGCTCATATACTTCTACAAAAATTTTGTAATCCCCTGTGCCCCTCAGTTTCAGCGTTATTTCCCAGTTTCCTTTCTGCGGATTTGGTATATAAAAGAAATCCCTGTATTCGTTTCCCTTACCCAATGACGTATAATCTCTTGACGTATTCACGCCAGACGGGTCTGTTATCGTTATGTTTGCATATCCTAGGGTGAGCCATTCCCACATGGGATTTATGATGTTGGAGAAATTGACAGCGAGATATATGTGCATGTATCTCGTGCCTGCCTTTACTTTTACAGGAGGATATTCCTCAACCTTTGCCCAGTTCTGGTTTATAACATCAATGATTTTGAATGTCCTCTTATCTTCCAATTTTTTATCCCATTCATAATGTTGTTTTTCCCCGAACTTTTCTATCAATTTCTCGGACATCTCCTTTGGACCTATGCAACCTGACAATGAAGGGAGAACCAATAAAGCCATCACAGTAAGTGAGATGACAATCCCTTTTTTAGACGACATCCAATTGAGTAGCCCATCTCAATTTATTAAGGTTGCGATATCTTGCTCGGTTCACAACCTGAGAAATGGCGAATAAGTGAGTGTAATCTCCATGCTTTTCATTCCCCGACGGTAAATGCAGACAACGCCCTGGGGAAGCAAAAATTTAAATTATGTCTTTGTATCTTAATGCTTAATGCAAGATACGATGGAGGCTTACATTTTGTTGACATTGGAAGTAGACAAGGTAGAGAAGGTTGTTAGGGAGATAAAGAAAAAGATAACTGGTATCAAGGAAGCCAAAGGCGTAACAGGCCCCTATGACGCAATAATTCTGGTGGAAACGTCAGATCTTAAAGAGCTTACACGGGAAATACTTCCCACAATATACAGGATTGACGGAGTTATTGATACAACAACGGCCATTGTCATAGAATCTTCCGAGGAATAATGAAATTACTAATGGCTTATCTATTGTTTTAAAAACAGGGTTCAGAAACGAGGGTAATCATGGCAGCAAATCCTGAGACCGATAAAATTTCAGCGTCCCAAAAAAGAAAATTGTTAAAGAGGAGAAGATTGAAGAGAGAAAGAACTCTGCTCCAGCTTATGAGAACACATACCAAAACCTTTACTCTGAAAATATCCACGATAAAGGTTGAAAAGACCATAACCCCAAAAGAGGGGCTGGCAATCCTTATAGGAACGCAGGTGGGCGCCGGTGTTCTTGGTTTGCCCTATGCGGCTTCAAAGGTTGGTCTTATTCCGGCACTTGGTATCTTGACCGGAGCTATGCTGCTCATGCTTTTTACAGCACTCATTGTTCTTAAGCTCTCTGTTGAGATGAGAGGAGCTCAGATGAGCACGATTGCCCAGAAAACCCTTGGGAGGATAGGCGGGTGGATCATGTATCTGAGTATTGTGCTGATGAGTTTCGGGGCTTTGCTTGCTTACTTGGCAGGTATGGGCAGTGTTTTCGCAAGTTTATTTGGGATTAACGAGACCTTTGGGGCAGTCATCTTCTGGATACTGGCCTCGCTCGTGATTTATATGGGATTAGCAGCCAGCGGCAAAACCGAGCTTATAATGAGTTACTTGATGCTCATGCTTTTCATAGGCATTGCCATAATGCTTCTTCCGCATGCGAAGTTGGACAATGGTTTGTACATTGAGGCGGGAGGATTTTTTTCCATGGCCGGCGTTGCTATCTTTTCTTTAGGTTGTCACACCGTCATACCTGATGTTTACAAGGGAATCGGAGATTATGATAAAGCCAAAAAGGTGGTCATAGCGGCTTTTCTCACCCCGGCTCTCACATATGCAATCTTCATGAGTGTATTCTTGCTTGTGTTCGGCACTGATACCCCGGAGATAGCAACCCAGGGGCTTGAGGCAATTTATGGGAAAGTGGGAAACATAATTGGTAATGCAATACCTTTGATAGCCATAACAACAAGCTATATAGGGGTAGGTCTTGCCCAGCAGAGCAACAGCAGAGAGTTTTTGAGGCTGAAAAAACCGGCTGCATGGGCTTTGACAGCGGTTCCCCCGATAATAGTTTATCTTCTGGGTGTCAAAAACTTTGCTGATGTTCTGGCCTTCGTTGGCGGCACCGGCGATATGCTGGCATTCATCATACTCCCGATATTGATTTTACTCGTGAAAAAATTCTTAAAGTAAACCCCTAAATTCCATATTGGATCCGGGCATCCTGTTTTTAAATCCAAAAGTTATATGCATCCACATTCCAATACCTGGTGTAAAAGTATAGAAATGTGATGTGGAGTCCTCTGTGGCCTTTCCGCTACCTGCAGGGATAAGAGAGAAAAGGAGGGTTAAGGATATCCCCCTATCTTCAAACTCGGATCGCCGAATAAAACCCATTCCTGGACTGTTTTTGCATCGAGAGCAGTATCGTTAAATGCTCTCTGGCTCCAGTCTATCGGGAATTTGTTCAGGTATGATGAAATGGATTTGCCCCAGATCTCGCCCAGTATATGAATATTTTCCTTTCCGTATCCTTTGAAAAATAATAGGTCGAGCAAGTCTCCGCCTCCTTTCTTGACAGGGCCCTGCTTGTCCTCTCCCCCGTATCCAAGTCCGGTGCATCCCAGCGTGGCAATGGAGCCGCCGTTGATACATCGGGTGAGCCGCCAGCTCCAGCACTCCGGGACAGGAAGGCCGAACGTCCAGGTGGAATGGAACACACTGACGTTAAACAAACTGTTGTGGCAGCCGCCCACGACACAAACAGGCAGCATATCTTTATTGGACAGAAGAGGCATCTGGAATGTCTGCAGGCCGTATATCCATGTGTTCTCGTCATAAGGCGGATGGGTTGCCCATGTCGTGGGGCTTCCGTGGCCTGCAAAATAGAGAAAACCGCATCCCTGATTGATTGTTCTGACAACGTCCTGCCAGCCCTTTAAAGAGCCGTCGGATGTCCATAATTTCACTGCCTCAAAACCTGGCATTTCGTCCAGGGCTTGCTGATTCGATACCTCACCTTCATAATAATCGTTGAAAGTATATGTATCTCCGCCCACAACAACCATTCTTTTGAACCAGTCTTGCTCGTATGCTGTGCTTTCATAATTTATGATTTTATTGACCATTATTTTGACTTCGAATTCATTCCTGCAAGGCAACCTGCCGACGTAGACATCGGGATATAAATCTGCGGTGTCATCTGCGGTCTTGTTTGCATACCACTCTCCGAAAATTCCGTTGCCGTTGCTGTCCCATGAGGAGAAATTGCCATCTGCATCGTAAATGTCTGCATAGTAAAGGTCACTTATATACTTGCCTTCCTGGGTGGCAACATTATCCTCAATATGGCTGTATCTCACAGGGACGTACCATGAATTCATGCGCTGTCCTTTCATACCGCCGACAAGCAGGACATATTTTATTCCCCATTCCTCTATCGCATCCTTGATGAAATATTTTATTTTCTCTGCATCATCCCTTCCGTTTGAACTCTGGTATATGCTTTCAGTTGTTTCTAGAATTGTTTTAATTCCATGGCTCTCTTTATGCTCTACCAGCGGCTGCAGAGCATCTGAGAACTTTTCTGGTGTGATGATGAGCAGGTCATAAGTATCGGGGAAGGATGATTGCTTTTCTTCCGTTATTGCATCACCTGCCCTGTTGGAATAACCTGTTATTCCCGCTATCGGAGACGCAATCATAAGAATCGAAAAGACCATAATTGCCATCAATACATTTTTCCTCATTTTGCCCAGTATTAAATGAATTGAAGATTATAAAATTATTCTTTTCCGTGTTTTATGTTACCAAGTGCCAAAATGCCAAAATAGAAATATGCGTTTCCAATTTACTCAATAATATGAAAGCTGTCATACTCGCTGCAGGCGAGGGCACAAGACTTAGACCCTTTACTGAAAACATGCCTAAAGTCATGGTTCCTGTTGCCAATAAGCCCATTCTATTACATGTCATAAATGCGCTTTCCGGAAATAATATACGGGATATTGTAATTGTGGTCGGTTATAAAAAAGAGAGCATTATGGACTATTTTGGGAATGGAAAAGAATTCGGAGTGAATATTACGTATGTAACTCAGGAAAAACAGATTGGTACAGGACATGCGCTCCTGCAGGCAAAAGATGAAATAGAGGAGGAATTTATTTCATTACCGGGAGACAATATCATAGATGAGGAGGGTATATCGTCTCTCATAAAAAATGAATGCGAGATATCAATGCTTGTTGAAAAAAGTCCTCATCCTTCAAAATATGGGGTTGTAAAAGTTGAAGACGGTAAGATAAAAGGCATAGTGGAAAAACCTGAAAAAGCAGAGACAAACCTGGTGTCAACAGGAATATGCAAATTCCCTCCCGATATATTTGATTTTATAGATAGAAATGTAAAGGAGGGAAAAAACCATATAACAGATTCGCTGCATTCAATGATAGAAAACGGCGAGGAAATATGTGCAGTGATGGGTAACGGCGGATGGATGGACATCATATATCCGTGGAACTGGCTGGATGTCAATTCAAAATCATTGAGGAATATAGCCCCAATTACATCCGGGAAAATAGAGAAAAATGTGATTTTAAAAGGAGACGTGAGCATTGGGGAAGATACAGTCATCCATTCAGGGTGCTATATTGTCGGCCCCGTTGTAATCGGCAGCGGATGCGAGGTGGGCCCCAACGTATGCATATTTCCTTCGACGAGCATCGGGGATAATGTTGCAATTTATCCATTTACTGAGATACGCAGTAGCATTATAATGGATGATGCCACCATCGGATCCAACTCATTTGTCTCTAAGTCAATCATAGGAAAAGGAACAAAAATATCTTCCCATTTTTCAAATATTGCTGGAAACGGTATCATAGAAATGGAAGAAAATTTTTACAGAATAAATGACGTGGGTGCGTTTATCGGGGACGGATGCGAAATAGGCGATAATGTGGTGGTGGAGCCGGGAAAAATTATAGGCAGAAATTGTGTTATAGGTCCATTAAACATAATAAATAAAAATATCCCGGGTGAAAGCGAAGTGATTTAATGTGTGGTATAGCGGGCTATGTGGGGCACAGAAATGCAGCCGAAGTGCTTATTGACTGCCTGAAAAGACTGGAATACAGAGGTTATGATTCGGTTGGAATCGGGGTCATAGGTAAAAAACTTTCAGTTTTTAAAGATGTGGGAGAAATAAAGGATGTAAGGGAAAAATTGCCAGAGATGCACGGAAATATCGGTATAGGACATACCAGGTGGGCAACTCATGGGAAAGTAAGCAGAGAAAATGCACATCCCCATCTTAGCTGCGATGGAAAAATAGCGCTGGTTCACAATGGCATAATAGAAAATTTCAAGACATTAAAGGAGGAGCTGGAAAACAAAGGTCATAAATTTCTCTCGGAAACAGATTCCGAAGTTATTGTTCATTTGATAGAAGAAGAATATGATGGGAAAATTGAAGAGGCGGTCATTTCTGCAATCAAAAAAATCAAGGGGTCATATGCCATCGTCGTGATTTCTCAGAACGAGCCCGAAAAAATTATAGCAGCAAGAAAAGGAAGCCCCTTGATAATAGGGGTCGGGGATAACGAAAATTTTGTTGCCTCCGATATTCCTGCATTTCTAAAGTATACTAACAGAGTGATATATCTTAACGACGGGGAGGTATGCGTCATAGAAAATAACAATGTGAAGGTCGCAGATGATGGTGGAAAGGAAGTTCTTAAAGAAGAGAAAATGGTGGATTGGGATATCGAAGATGCAGAGAAGTCGGGATATCAGCATTTTATGTTAAAAGAAATCCATGAACAGCCTTCTACTATTTATAACGCTTTGATGGGAAGGGTTTCTGAGATAGAGCCAGATATAAATTTAGAGGATTTAGAATCTAACATAGATGAGATAACCATTGTTGCGTGTGGAACATCATTTTATGCAGGGATGGTTGGGAAGTATATAATAGAAAAATTGGCTTCCATTCCTGTTTTTGTTGAGCTATCATCAGAATATCAATATTTTGGCAGGAAAAGCGGCACTGTGATTGCCGTAACCCAATCGGGGGAAACGGCGGATACCATAGGGGCAATAAAGGAAGCAAAAAAATATGGATGTAACACTATTGCAATAACAAATGTTGCGGGCAGCAGCATCACAAGGATGGTTGACCTTTCAATTTCCACCAGATGCGGTCCAGAAATAGGGGTGGCAGCAACAAAAACTTTTACATCTCAGATTGCAATATTGTTTCTCATCGCCCTAAAACTCGGAATAAAAAATTCTCATCTCAGCAACGAGGAACTGCAGAGGTATGTGTCTTCCCTGCGTCGCCTTCCTTTATATCTGGAGAATGTTCTGGAGAAAGAGGATGAGATAATAGAGATTGCAAAAAAGTTGAAGGATCGTAAGAGCATATTTTTTATAGGACGGGGAGCGAATTACCCTCTTGCATTGGAAGGCGCTCTTAAGTTAAAGGAAGTTTCTTATATTCATGCGGAGGGGTTTGCCGCAGGTGAGTTAAAGCACGGCCCGTTTGCCCTTCTTGACGAGGATACGCCTGTTATAGCAATTGTTGCGAAAGATTCGGTGCATGACAAGATGCTGTCAAATATTGGCGAGATAAAGGCGAGGAATGCCATGGTTATAGCAATAGCAGATGAAAGCGATGAGGAGATAGATAAATATGCAGATTATGTGATACGATTTCCTTCATTGCCGGAATTTGTTTCTTCGATTCCGATTGCTGTCATTCTTCAGCTTCTTGCGTATCACGTTGCGAATTTAAGGGGTTGCTCTATTGACAAGCCGCGCAACCTTGCAAAATCTGTAACTGTAGAGTGATAAAATGCTGTTCGGATCTTCAGGAATAAGAGGAATTGCAAATAAGGAAATTACTCCTGAGCTTGCACTGAAAGTGGGGAAGGCATGTGGCACCCTATACAAAAGAATAGTTATTGGTGGTGACCCAAGGACTTCAAGCCCCATGATAAAAAGTGCGGTAAAGGCAGGCGTGCTGTCGACAGGTGCAGAGATAACCGACATCGGAATTGCTTCGACGCCCACTCTTGCCCATTCGGCAAGGAGATACGATATGGGCATTATGGTTACTGCATCCCACAATCCTGCCCGGTACAATGGTATAAAACTCTTTAATCCCGATGGCTCCGGCTTCTCCATCAAACAATCGGAGGAGATAGAAAGAAATATGGAAGGAAAAGTTGCCCCGTGGGATAAAATAAAAGAGGTCAGAAGCCATAGGATGGCAATATCTGAACATGTAAATTCTATTCTAAAGGCTGTTCCAATGCCTGAAAAAGATATCAAGGTTGTTGTGGACTGTTGTAACGGCTCAACAGGAATGATAACGCCTTATCTGCTCGAGGAAATGGGATGCAATGTTGTTGCACTCAATGCCCAGCCTGACGGGCGCTTTCCTGCACATGAGCCGGAGCCGGTCGAGGAAAATCTCAATCAGTTAAAGAATGCGGTAAAAGCATCAAATGCAGATATCGGAATTGCCCATGATTGTGACGGAGATAGAATTGTTATCGTGGATAAAAAGGGGGAACTCATACCAAACGATAAGATGCTCGCAGTACTTGCGAAATACACAAATGAGAGAGGGAAGATAGCTGTGCCTGTCAACACGTCTCTTTCTCTGAATTCCTATCTCCCGAACGCCGAGATTTTTAGGACAAGGGTGGGAGACATTTTCATCTCGGAAAAACTGAAGGAAATAGAGGGCGACTTCGGGGGGGAGCCGTCGGGCACATATGTCTTTCCTTCCTTTTCCTATTGCCCTGATGGGATATATGCCGCTGCAAAGATTGTAACGATGTGGAGTGAATTTGACATTGAAAAAGAAATCGAGAGCATTCCCCGATACCATATGATAAGAAGCTCCATCCTTTCAACAAAAGAAAAGATAGCAGATGGAATGGAAAAAGTTGAAGAGGAGTTGAATACGTTTGAGTATGATAAAATAAGCAGGGTGGATGGTATCAGGGTTGATATGGAGGATGCATGGGTGTTGGTACGCCCTTCAGGAACTGAACCTAAAATAAGGGTAACTGTCGAAGCAAAGAAGGAAGAAGATGCAAAAAATTTGCACGATGATGTAATAAAATTGATAAAGAAGGGAATAAAATGAAATGTGTGATACTGGCAGCAGGAGAAGGAAAAAGGATGCACCCCCTCACATATACCCGGCCAAAAGTCATGCTTCCAATAGCCAATAAGCCGATAGTGGAATGGAACATGGCAAACGCAATAAAGGCGGGATTCAAGGAATTCGTATTTGTTGTTGGATACAAAAGCGAGATGGTAAGAAACTACTTCGGAGATGGGGCAAAGTGGGGAGTAAATATAGAGTATGTGAACCAGGGAGAGCCTTTGGGAACTGCTCATGCCATCAAGACGGTGGAGAAATTCGTAGACGATAATTTCATTGTGCTATGCGGTGATACAATATTCAATGAAGAAGACATAAAGGCAATGAAAAGCAAGGACATGGCAATAGGGCTGACAGAAGTTGAAGATGCAAGGGAATACGGTATTGTTGAAATGGATGGTAAAGAGGTTATAAAAATTCATGAAAAAATGGACGAGCCAATCTCAAATTTAATAAACGGTGGGATATACCGTTTCAATAAAAAAATCTTTGATTTCATACGAAAAACGGATAAATCGCCGAGAGGTGAGTATGAAATAACAGATTCCATAAATTCAATGTTGAAGAAAGAAAAAATGGAAGGCGTGTTTTTGAGAGAGTGGAGAGATGTTGTTTATCCGTGGGACCTGTTATCTGCAAACGAGGAGATACTTAAAAAAATCGAGGGAAAGATAGAGGGGGAGGTTGAAAAAAATGCGATTATCAGGGGAAACGTTATTATCGGAAAAGGGAGCAGGGTGATGAGCGGGAGTTATATAGAAGGGCCCGTAATAATAGGGGAGAACTGTAAAATCGGGCCGAATTGTTATATACGGCCATGCACGGCAATAGGAGATAATTGCCACATCGGAAATGCATGCGAGGTAAAAAATTCTGTTATGATGGACAATAGCAACGCTCCCCACCAAAATTATGTCGGTGACTCTGTTATAGGACAGAATTGCAATCTGGGAGCAGGCACAAAAATAGCAAATTTGAGACTTGATAAAAAAGATGTGCTTGTTTCTCTAAACGGAAAAAAAGTGAATACGAAAAGGAGGAAATTGGGGGCCATTATCGGAGACAATGTCCAGACAGGCATAAATGCAACGATAAACATCGGCTCCATCATAGGGAATGATGTGCTAATAGGGCCGGGGGCATCTGTAAGCCGTGAGATAAAGCCACGCTCCAGAATAATGTAATTTCCATTGTTTTGTAAAATATCGCATATATATTTAAATCAAAAAAATATTCATTGACAATGATTGCAAGGAAGTCAGCACTGATAATTGCCATCCAGCTTATCAACGGCATGATAGGTTATGTCGGGCTGAAATTCATTGCAATTTATATGGAGCCGTGGCAGTACGGCGTCGTCGGCTTTGCATATGGTTTTGTTGCGTTGTTTTCCATTTTTGGCAAACTGGGATTCGACCAGGCCCATATAAAAAAAGTATCTGAAGGAAAAGATTTGGGTGAATGTATAGCGACTTTTGCGGTCATCAAACTGTTTTTGGCCGGTTTAATGGCAAGTGTAGTCATGCTTTCAATAATTGTATGGAAATATGTTATCGGCAGAGGTTTTGAGTCCTCGCTTCATGAGCAGGCAGTATATGTAATGCTTGCCTACTTTGCCTTAGCGACTTTAACCCAATCAATGACTTCCACTTTCGGTGCTAGGAAGGAGATTGCTAAGGCGCAGCTTACCCTTTTCGCCTATACATTTGTGAGGATAACCGCAACAATAATCGTTGCTTTTTACGGATTTGGTGTGCTCGCTCTGGCCTATGCCTACGTTCTTGGAGAGATATTCCATTTTATTCTTGCGCTCTGGTTTTTTAGAGGCTATCCAATAAGCAAGCCGTCTCTCCCTTATTTAAAGGATTATATTGTGTTCGCAATGCCGATGGCCATAGCGTCTGCTTCTTACATCATAATGACAAATATAGACAAAGTATTCATACAGCTGTTCTGGAGCGCTGCTCAGGTAGGAGAATATTTTGCGGTTTTCAATTTGTCCAGGTTTCTCATTCTATTTGCATCGGCAGTTGGATTCCTTCTTTTCCCGACCATATCTGAATATAATTCCAAGAACAACATGGAAGGGATAAGAAGGTTGACGCTTGAGTCCGAGAGATATCTTAGCATGATTGTATTTCCGATCATCATTGCCATGGTCATACTTGCTGAACCGATAATCCATATTCTGTTAAGTAACAGATATTATCCTGCAATACCTGTCCTGCAAATCCTGCCGCTTTTTATTCTGCTTGAGGTACTTGCCCGTCCCTATCAGAGTCAGCTGCAGGGCATGAACATGCCAGAGATAACAAGAAATCGTGTATTTATAATGATGATTATCAACGTTTTGCTAAATCTTGTACTTATACCCAAGGATATTAAAAGTGTGGGGGTGAAGCTGGCACATCTTGGATCGGAGGGGGCTGCAATTGCAACCGTTATATCCTATTTTATAGGGTTGATATATATCCGGTTAATAGCCCGGAAGAAAACAGGGATAAAAGGGAATTATAGAATTCTCCTTCATGCAGCGGCAGCAGCAATTATGGGGTATATCCTGTGGAATATAGAAAATGTTGTACGGATAGCAAGATGGTATGAACTGCTCGGCGTTGCCGCACTTGGCATAGGATTGTATTTTGCAATTCTGTTTGTCATGAGAGAGTTCAAAAAAGAGGATTTCGAGTTGTTCATGGATACGCTGAATGTGAAAAAGATGCTCGGATATATAAAAGATGAGATGAAAGGAAAATAGTGTAGCAAGAATGCTATTTCTTGATCAATCCATCTGAGGTGCAAATTCGTGTAACTGTTTTTATTGCTGCCAAAATGATTTGGAGAGCAGGTATCCAAAAGAAATCCTAGATATTTTCAATAGAATAAGATTCTATGCCGCACTTAGAAGCAGCACCCAGCAGTTTTTTATCTTCGCTAACAAGAGTGTCGGTGAATGAAATCGAAGCGTATAGATAGGAAGCATCATAATAACTCAAATTATTTTTTATGGCCATCTCGAGAACATCTGACTTGGTACCAATGGTAAGGATGTCCATTAACGATAAAACTTCTGATAAAAAGTTCACAAGCTCAATTCCCTCTTCCGAAGATAGATTCTTTCTTGAAACATTTTTCCAGACAACGTTTCCAAGTTCATATAGAGATAAATCAAGGGTTTTTTCATTCGCTAATTTTTCTATGATGCCAGTTTCTATTGCTTTATACACAGAGCTGGCGTCAAATATCATTTTTCTCTGTCCTCTCTGATTGACTCAACCACATCTTCAGTCGAAATTTTGCTGATTATGGATTTTACTGATTTCATTCTCTCTTTAATTTTTTTCATTTCATTTTTTTTGACTTCCATGTATACTGCCTTTCTTATCACATCGGATGATTTAATTCCATATTCCTTCATCTTCTCTCTCAATTCCTTCGGTATTTTGGCAGAAATTGTTGTGTACTCCATAATTGTAATACAAATGGTATTATTTAATATTTTACTTTTGTATTACAACACAAACACTGCTGGTCGTTTTATCTGTGCTCGAGGAAACTATAAATGCTATAGCCAATATAGAAACTATGAGAAATACCACAACCATACAGGTGGAGAGAGAGGTAAAGGATATACTCAAAAAATGGGAAGGAAGGGGGATACATACAACGAAATTATCAAAAGATTGATCAAAAGATCAGAATACATTGAGTTTATGGAGGAGCAGTACAGGATTCTAAACGGTGAAAAGGAATGGACCTCCATCGATGAGATATAATGAAATAGATTCTTTTATCAGCCATTGCTAGAAAACAATATGGCGAGCTTGAGCAAAAATCGAAAAAACAGGATAAAAAATGCTTTGAAAGGTCTGAAGGGAAGAGAAGATTTGTACAGGCTGAGGGTGGGCGACTACCGGATAATATATTATGAGGATGACGAGTGCATCAAAGTCACCCAGATTATCCACAGAAGCAGGGGATATGACTGGTTGTGACCATCATCCCATCAATTCATGCATATCTTTCGCTTCGCTCAAATCAGCTGTGAAGAAGTTTTTGGATCATAGCAAGGAAAGATTGCTGAATATCTGGAAATGCTTTTTGTTGAATGTAAACACCTTTGCATTTCTGTTGATTGCTATGGCTGCTATCATGGAATCTCTCCTCGACGCTTTTTTTCCTCTTCTTTCGCATTCCAGTTCCAGTTTTGCAGAGAGAAGTGCATCGTCACGGGTGTATCCCAGCGTTTCCATCTGCTCGATTTCTCTTATTATCCCCTTTCCATATTTGTAAAGTCCGTATACTATCTCGTGCAAATTGAGTGCTGTTATGACGACTTCTTCACCCGTATTCTCTATCTTCTTTAAAGCCGCATCTCCCTTCTCTGATTTCCTGTCAAGTATCTCTATCAGAACATCAGTATCAATGATGATCATATCTCTCAGTACCTCCTTTCATCTCTTCTTGAGTAGATATCCCTGATCATTTCGTCTTTTTCTTTGATATCAATACTTCCCCTTACTTTTCTCAGTAATGCCACATTCTTTCCGCTCAGCTTATCCAGAAGATCACTGAAACTCTCATCCTCCCTCTTTATGGCAACCAGCTTTTTGTACACGTCTTCCTTAATGGTCAACGTTTTGAATGGCATAACAACAATATATGTTTAAACATATATTTAAACTTTGTTGCACCCGTTTTAATGAAAAGGCGATGGGATGTGCAGGGAATAGAGAGGAAAATAAAACGCAATTTTGAAGTAGAACTATTCAAAGTTGAAAATCATTAGATAACAGCAAGGAGTCACCCCTTCCACGCAATAAATTGCGTGGCTTTCCCCCAAGGGGAAGAAAACGCCTATCGGCGTTTTATGACTTTTCAGGCGATTCATCCCA
>JAGGSL010000148.1 GCA_021159125.1 Thermoplasmata archaeon | reverse complement strand
CAGATTATCTTATAAAAATTTCAACTTCCGATGATGCAGGAAATATTGGCAGTGATGTTTCCGATGAAACATTCACAATTCATAATCATATTGCCCTACCATCCGTATCAATAGTCAAGCCCAGGGGGCATCTCTATATTGGAGACAGAGAGATAATGCCTCTGCCAAGCAATACAACGATAATATGGGGAGCAATAACAATCGAGGCAAATGCTGAAAGCGGTACAGGCATAGAAAAAGTGGAGTTTTACGTTGATGATGAGTTGAAAGCAACATTAACAGCAGAGCCATATTCATGGACATGGGATGAAACAGCATTCTTCACTCATACAATCAAGGTAATCGCATATGATAACGCTGGAAACACTGCAACCGATGAGCAAGCAGTATGGATATTCAATCTCTAACCCCTTCCGATGCTAACGTTCCTCTCTTAACTTCAACGGCAATTCCAAATTCTAAAACTCTTTCTCTCTTATTATAACATCCACCATGTCTCCTACTTTCCATCTGCCCTGATCGTACTCCTCGCCTGTTATGCGGAATTTTATCATGGGTTTCTGCATCTCCTGAAACATTTTTTGCTGCTGGTTCATCAGCTCCCTCATCTGGGGAGGTATGCTCCTCATGAGCATTTCCATTTCTGGATTTATCGTGGTGGCAATATTCTCAGACGATATTCCTGTTGCTATGATTTCCACCTCACCGTTCTCAAGTTTTGTCACCTTGTCTATGATATATTCAAATTTAACCATCATTTTATCCTTCCTGAATGATAAATAAGACAATGTTTATAAAACATTTTATGCTCTGGCGCATTGCCGAACATGGAATGGAAGCACATGGAGGACATTCCCGTTGACAGGGAAATAATAGGGTTGTTCAAGGAGCAGGGCATCACGGAGCTGTATCCTCCGCAGGCTGAAGCATTACCCCTTGCTTTAAACGGCAAAAATGTTGTGCTTTCCGTTCCAACTGCAAGCGGCAAGAGTTTAGTAGCCTATATCACAATTCTGGATGCTGCCCTTAAAGGCAAAAAGAGCATGTATATCGTTCCTCTCCGTGCCCTTGCATCGGAAAAGTGGGAAGATTTGCAGCCCTTCAAAAAACTCGGCATAAAAGTGGGCATCTCCACGGGCGACCTGGACAGCAAGGGCGGCCATCTTGCAAGAAACGACATTATCATATGCACGTCGGAAAAAGCTGATTCGCTGCTCCGCCATGGTGCGGGATGGCTCAATGAGCTGGAAATTATTGTTGCAGATGAGATACATCTCATAAATGATTTCTCGAGAGGGCCAACGCTTGAAATGGTACTCTCAAGGTTGCGGATGATGAATCCTGAAATCCAGATAATTGCGCTATCCGCGACAATCAGAAATGCAGAGGAGATTGCAGAATGGCTTGATGCCGAGTTAATTCAATCTGAATGGAGACCTGTTCCCCTCAAAGAAGGAGTGCTGTACAAAAACAAAATATATTTCACGGACGAGAGCGTCAAGGAAATTGAAGGTAGCAAGGCAAGCAATCTTGTCACAGACGTCGTGAGCGAGAAAGGGCAGGCTCTCGTATTTGTCAACAGCCGCCGCTCGGCCCAGATGTTTGCGGAAAATCTGAAAGAGGAGGTTTCCCATTTCATAACGGAGGAAGAAAGAAAAGAACTTCGCAAGGCGAAAAAATCTGCTCTTTCGGGAGAGGAAAAAAACATTATCTCAAAAAAACTGGCAGAATGCGTGGAAAACGGCGTTGCATTTCACCATGCAGGGTTGAGCAATAATCAGAGAAAGGTGGTGGAAACCTATTTCAAGAAGGGTATCCTCAAATGCATTGTCGCGACCCCCACACTCGCCGCAGGCGTAAACACACCGGCAAGAAGAGTCATCATGAAAGATATCTGGCGCTATTCACAGGCAGAGGGATATATGGTTCCACTTCCCGTCATGGAGGTGAAGCAGGCGATGGGAAGGGCGGGACGCCCGGGCTATGACACCGTGGGGGAGGCAGTCCTCATAGCAAAAAATGATGTGGAGAGGGAAAGACTGATAAACAATTATCTTATGGCCGAGGTAGAACCCATTTACTCGAAGCTCGGAAGCGAACCGGCATTGAGAACCCATATCCTTGCTCTTATAGCGACAGATTTTGCAGTAACCTGGGACGAGATTGAAGAATTTCTTGAAAAAACGTTTTATGCGCATCAGATGGGCGTTCTTCAGGAGAATAAAATAGAGAATATACTTGAATTTCTTGAGGAGGGGGGATTTGTAACAAGAAGGAGAGAAAGATGGGATGCAACCCTTTTCGGAAGAAAGACTTCCAGCCTGTACATAGACCCTCTTTCAGCTCTTAAAATGAGAGAAGCTTTAGAAGGCGGGGAGGGCGATGAATTTTCGTACCTTCATGCAATATGTGCGACTCCAGACATGAGATGTGTATATGTTTCAAAGAAGGACGGATGGATTGAGGAAAAAATGGGGGCAAAAAAATTTTTGATAGAACCGCCTCCCTCTTTTTCGCCAGACTATGAATGGTTTTTAGCAGAATTGAAAACCGCATTTTTGCTTGAGGATTGGATAAACGAGGTCAGCGAAGATGAAATAATCAAAAAATATCAGGTGGGGCCAGGGGATATCCACAATAAAGTTGAGACAGCTGAGTGGCTTCTCCATGCAATGCAGGAGCTTGCAAGAATATTCAATTTTGATGCTGTGCCCATGCTCACAAAACTCATTATGCGCATGAGATACGGATGCAAGGAAGAGTTGCTCAATCTGGTGCAGCTCAGGGGTATAGGGAGAATAAGAGCGAGAGCATTGTACAATGCCGGGCTAAAGAGCGTAAATGATTTAAGGAAAGCGAGCATTGAAAGGATTGCAGGAATTAAACACATAGGAAAAGGCATCGCAAAGAGCATAAAGGAGCAGATTTAACATGAAGGTCGAAATCATAGGGTGCAGGGGAAAAATAAAGGATAAGGAAGAATTCATAAAAAAATTAAAGCGCTTCGGAGAGAAAAAAGGTATGGCATGCCAGATAATGGATGCAAGTAAGGTGTACGGAAGGGAGCATGTCATATCTGCTGTTGAACACGCTGTGAGGGCATTCAGAAATGAGACAAATTCATGCAGAACTCTTGACCTGGAAATATTGCTCTATGCATCAGGCAAAAGACAGATAAAGGATGCCATTGATTTTATGGGTGCCGGAGACAGCGGAGAATTTGTTTTCGTGGCTGTTGGCAGTAGCGGGGAAAATGAATATAAATCTGTCGTAGATTTCCTGGAGGAAGAAGGATTTGAGATTGATGATGAAATTATCGGAGGAAACGAAGAAACCCTTAAAAGATTTGGAATAACCGAGGAAGAGATAAAATCGGTCGATAAATCTATGTATGGCGACCTTATTCTGGAAAAAGTAGCAATTGTTGATATAATAAAATAACGAAAAGCCCGGATGGGGTAGCTTGGATATCCTGGAGCCCTGCGGAGGCTCAGACTCGGGTTCGAATCCCGACCCGGGCGTTTTTTTTTTATTTTTACTTATTTATTGCCGGTAAAAAAGTGCAGGGGAAGGGATTTGAACCCTTGAACCTCTGCAGGACAAGGCCCTGAACCTTGCGCCGTTGACCTGGCTTGGCTACCCCTGCATTGCGCACTCAAATCAAATTTTTATTTAAAAGGTTATCCCATTTTCAGTGTTGCGGGCATTCAATGTAGGAAATATCTTTGCCCTGAGAATACCATTGCTATGCCGTGCTCATTTGCTGCCTTTATCACTTCCTCATCCCTTATCGAGCCCCCTGGCTGGATTATTGCTTTCACTCCTGCGTCTGCCGCCACGTCCACAGCGTCCCTGAACGGAAAGAATGCATCAGATGCCATTATTGAGCCCTTTATTCTCTCACCCCCTTTGTGGACTGCTATCCAGCTTGCATCCACTCTCGAGGTCTGACCTCCGCCTATTGCAACTGTTCTCGTCCCTTTAACGAATACAACTGCATTTGATTTGATGTGTTTGACGCATTTTACCGCAAATAGCATGGATTTTATGTCTTCGGGGGACGGCTTCTTTTTTGTAACAACTCTCCATTCATCGGGATTCCCTATTTTTATGTCCCTTTCCTGCACGAGCATTCCGCCCACAACGCTTCTGAATGCCATGTCCTGCTTCCTTTCCACTTTTTCCAGCCCCTCAACTTCGAGCAATCGAAGATTCTTTTTCTTCGCAAATATTTCTCTTGCTTCTTTGCTGAAGGAGGGCGCTATTACCACCTCAAGAAATATTTTAGTCATTTTTTCTGCCAGCTCTTTGCTTATCTCCCTATTCACTGCGACAACTCCTCCAAACGGGGAATATTCGTCAGTGGCAAACGCATCTTCCCATGCCTTTACTATGTCAGAAGAAGATGCAATGCCTGAAGGGGTGGCATGCTTTATTATCACCACAGTCGGCTCATCAAATTCTTTTATGCATTCTATGGCTCCGTTTGCATCAAGAATGTTGTTGTAGGAAATTTCCTTTCCCTGCAATTTTTTCGCGCTTGCAATGCACGGCTCTTCTATCCTGCCAGTATAAAACGCCCCTTTCTGGTGCGGATTTTCCCCGTACCTCAACTCCTTGTATTTTTTGTATGGCAGTGTAATTATTTCAGGAAAGTCATCGTCGCTTTCAATTTCTGCTATCATCGCATCATAATATGACGTTCTCCTGATCGCATCGACTGCCAGTTTTTTTCTTGTCTCTTCATCAAAACCTTTTTTCAGGCAGGACATGATTTCCGGGTATTGCGATGGATGACTTACGACAACAACATCTTTCCAGTTTTTGGCTGCAGCTCTGACCATGCAGGGTCCGCCTATGTCCATCTTTGATATTCCCACCTCTGGAGGATAAAAATTGCAGACAACCATGTCTATGGGAGTTATGCCTTCTTTTTTCAGTTCCTCCATGTCGCTTGTCCCTCTCCTTGCCATTATCCCTGCATATATGGAGGTGTGAATTGTCTTTATCCTTCCGTCCATCAAATCTCTGAAGCCTGTTATCTCCTCAACTTTTGTGACCGGCACGCCAGCCTTTTCTATCCTCTCGGCTGTGCCTCCGGTGGAAATTATCTTTATTCCTGCATTGTGAAGCGCCATAGAGAAATTTTCTATACCTTCCTTATCATATTCACTGACCAAAGCCGTCCTCGGAATCATTTCTATTACCCACACGTAATGCGGTATACAAAAATAAATATTCCTGCGGAATTACAATTTCATGAAAAGGGCGCATGTATTTGTCTCAGGCAGGGTTCAGGGAGTCTGGTTCAGGGCTTCTACAAGGGATAAGGCGGAGGAGCTTTCGTTAAACGGATGGGTTCGCAACCTTCCTGACGGAAGAGTGGAGGCTGTATTTGAAGGAGACGACAGGGCGGTGGAGGAAATGGTGGAATGGTGCCGTCACGGGCCGCCGATGGCAAGAGTTGACACTGTTGATATAGAATATGAAAAACCTCAGGGAGAAAGAAGTTTCAGAATAATATACTGAGGCACCAAAATCACTTGATGATACATTCGATTCCTTCATCCTCAAAAAAATTTTTGAACTTCCTGCCTTTCTTTCCGTGGAAATAGGCATATTTCACATCGGGCGTTGCATCAATTGCTTTTTGTATCATATCTTCATCAATGTTCGGGAGTTGGTAGTCTGGTATCATGTGGCCAAACGCTATTTTTTTATGCATGGCGATATCTGTGAAGCGGGGCGCGTAATGCCCTCCGCCAATCCCGATTGCCGTATCTGCTTTTTCGTTCTTTGCTTCAATTATTGTTTCGGCGATTACTCTGCATGCCTCCCTGTCGTTCCATTCTTTTTGTGTGCTTCCTGTTTCTATGAAAAAGGCTGGCGTTGAGAGATACGGCCCGTGATGGGTAACCTCATAGCAAACGTTATAATCCATTCCCTCTGCTTTTACCTGCAGGTGTTTCAGAGCATTTCTCATAAGAAGAGGGGCAGATTTTACAAGTTCCCTGCTTTTCCCGCCAAACTTTGCTTCTCCGAAATTTCCTATGGGATGGACAGACAGTGTTTTTTTCTCTGAGGCAGAACTGTGGCGCGAGGCAAAAATTACCGCCTCTGCTTTTCCCCACTTTTTAATCTCTTCGTCAATGTTGTCATGATAGAGGTGGGTATCCTCTATAAAATACATAAGTTTGTCTCCGGAACGATAAATGTTTTTTCCAAGTTCTTCCCATTTTTGCAGGGACATCAGCTCTTTGCCTATGCATACGCTGGCTTCATCCTCCTTTGAAATCACTATAGCAATCACAAAAGTTTATGTGCCAGGCCATATTTATGCCTTGATGCCCCACAATCGCACAAAAGACGAGCTTGGCCACTTCATAAAGAAGTTGGAGCAGCAGGCACTTGAAACAGCAGAGGAAAGGCATCCCATATACATAAAGGCGGGGCTTAAAGATGTCGAACTAATTCTGGATGTTGGCTGTGGCTCGGGCGCCGTGACAAAAGACCTTGCCGCGCATACAAATGGCACCGTAATAGCTCTTGACGACTCACCTGACATGGTTGATACAGCAAAAAAAATTCTCCATGATTCAAAAAATGTCCAGATATGCACCGGTGATGCACACAACCTGCCTTTTAAGGACAGCACTTTTGACGTGGCAATATGCAACCTTGTTTTGATGTGGTCGGCAGATCCCCAGGCAGTGGTCAATGAAATGGCAAGGGTTGTGAAGGCGGGAGGGAAGGTGGTGGCATCTTTAGAGCCTGACTTTGGCGGCAAAATCCACTGGCCGGAGAACAGCAGGGTTGACCCGATTTTTGCAGGAGAAGCAATAAGAAGGAGAGGCGGAGATCCTCACATAGGGCGGAAGCTCAGGGCGCTGTTTGTGGGGGCGGGGCTGGAGGCGGAGGTAGGCATAGGCAATCAGCGGATATGGAGCTGCGAGGAGGATAAGGCATCATACATGCGTTCGAGGGATTTCTACTGGAATGTTTTGAGAAAGGCAGGGATGGATGATAGCGAAATAAGAGAATGGGAGGAAGAATATCTGAAATCGCTGGATGATGGCATACAGCTCAACTTCTTCCCGCAGTTCTATGCTATAGGAACAAAAATTGAGTAGGACATGGGGCATTGTTTCGGAAAATTTCACAGACTTATTTGATGTCGTAATATACCGCTTTTTTGGGTTGTGGATGCAATTGCCTGTAATTATCAGGCCCATGAAATATCCGATATTTCTTGATGTCTTTGTGGGTTACGCAGGAGACGTTTATGTGACGTGGGGAGGATAGTGGAAGAAGAATTTATCTTTGCAGCACTCGCAAAAGTAATAAATAACCCGAACAATACATTACCATATGAAATTAAAAATCATTGTTCTTGTGCTTGCTATTGCCATCATTGTAATGCCGTCAATGAGCAATGCATATGTGAATGCAAAATACTGGATTAAGGACGATGCCGGCAATCTCATTTATATGATGGATGATAAGGGTAAAATTATTTACGGCAATGTTCTTGTCGGCCAGGACGTGATTTTTGATGGCAGCCAGTCCAGCAGTTTTTATAAAGGGGTGGATAAGTACTACTGGGACTTCGACGGCGACGGGAGATATGATAAAATACTCTCCTCACCCACTGTACATCATACATATAACAAGGCCGGCATTTATTACGCAAAGCTTCTCGCGGTTGATACGAGCGGGCCAAGCGGTGCTGCAGATACATACGTCAAAGAGATAAGGGTCGTCGAGAAATATGCTGCACCTGTTGCAAACTTCAGGATTAAAATGGTCGGAAACACATCATCCGAAAAGACATTTATATTCAACGCTTCCTCCTCCTACGACCCTGACGGGTATATAAAATACTATTACTGGGACCTTAACGGTGACGGGAGATACGAGAAGAAGGTCTACCGCAGTGATAATATATCCCGGTCATTCGATAAAAGCGGTTACTATGTCATCACGCTGCAGGTGGAGGACTGGGACGGGATGAAGAGCAAAACCAGCAGGGTTCTCAAGGTGGACGGTATTCAGGGGGAAAATGTGGAACAGGTCAAGAAAAATATCACGGTTGTAAATGAGGGAGAATCGCAGGTGAATGTGACTCTCACCGTGAATAACTGCGATACATTCCATTTCAAGGTTACTGATAAGAGAAATGTGGCGGTAGAACTGAATCCCCGCGGACTTAACGAAATATGCGTCAATCTTTCCGACTCATCTGAGAAATATGCCCTGTTTCACTCGAATAGCAAAGTGGAAGTCCATCTGCTTGCTGATGGCGGCATAGAGATAAAGACAATCAGTAAAGGCATTCCGGGATTTGGTGCGGCAGCGGTATTGCTTTCTCTTATTCTCGTATTCTACAAAAGAAAGTCTCTCAAAATTTAAGTATAAACGTCGCATATACCATCATGAAAGTTCTTGTTATCGGAGGCGGGGCAAGGGAGCACACCATATGCGAGGCAGTAAAAAGGAGTGATGCGGAATTATACTCAATCATGAAGAATTTGAATCCTGGAATAAGGAGGATTGCCAGAGATTTTTACCTCCATGATGAAACTGACGTAGAGAAAGTGACAGAGTATGCCGTATCAAAAAACATAGACCTTGCAATAGTGGGGCCGGAGGCGCCGGAGGAGGCCGGCATAACAAATGCTTTGAGAGAGAAAGGGATTGCTGTTGCGTCTCCGTCCAAAGAAGCAGCTGAGATAGAGACAAATAAGGAATTCATGCGCTCATTGATGGAAAGACATGGCATAATAGGCACTCTCAAGAGCAGGGCTTTTTCAGATGTAAGGGAAGCAAAAAAATTCATAGAAATGATGGATGGTGAGGTTGCAGTAAAGCCTGTTGGGCTGACAGGGGGAAAAGGCGTGAAGGTGGCGGGTGACCATTTCAGAAATATTGAGGAAGCTGTAAAATATGCGGAGGAAGTCATAACAAAAAAGATAGGGGGAGAGGCAAGAGTTCTCATAGAAGAAAAAGCTGCCGGCGAGGAATTTACAATCCAGGCATTCTGTGACGGCTCGACAATAATTCCTACTCCTGCGGTGCAGGACCATAAGCGCCTTCTGCCCGGTGATGATGGACCGAATACGGGCGGGATGGGCTCTTACTCTGATGCGAGCGGATTGCTGCCGTTCATGGACAGAAATGATTATGAAGAGGCGGTTTCCATACTTCAGGGAATCGTGGAGGCCATGGGCAGGGAAGGCAGGGATTACAGGGGCGTCATATACGGGCAGTTCATGCTGACAGGAGAAGGACCAAAAGTTATTGAGATAAACGCGAGATGGGGAGACCCTGAGGCAATGAACATACTTCCTTTGTTAAAGGCAGATTTTGTTGACATATGTATGGCAATGGTTGAGGGAAAGCTAAGCAGAAAAAGAGTTGGCTTCGAGAGAAAAAGTACGGTGTGTAAATATGTTGTGCCGGAGGGATACGGAACCAATCCAATGGCAGATAAAGAAATTTTTGTTGACGAGAACGCAATTAAAAAAGAGGGGGGACAGCTATTCTATGCATCCGTGAACGAGAGGGACGGGAAAATATATACAACACGTTCCCGCTCTCTTGCAGTCGTGGGCATCGCCGACAGGATAGAAGAGGCAGAGAAAATATGCGAGAAATGCCTTGAGCATGTGAAAGGGGAGCACATTTTCATCCGCCACGACATAGGAAAAAAGGAACTGATACAGAAAAGAATAGACCACATAGCCATGCTCAGAGGATAGGACATGATTAAAAGAGGGCGATAGAATGATATTTTTGTATATGGTGGGCACGGCAGGGGCGGGCAAGAGCAGTTTGACAGCTGCATTCCATGAATGGTGTCTCAATCAGGAATTTGATGCAATAACCGTCAATCTTGATCCGGGAGTTGTAAAACTGCCATACTCTCCTGATGTCGATGTAAGGGAATGGGTTTCTCTGAATGAAGTGATGAAAGATTACAACCTCGGGCCCAATGGGGCGCAGGTCGTATGCGCAGACATGGTTGCGCTGAATGCCAAAGAGGTGGAAGAAAGAATAAAAGAATTCAGAACCGATTATGTGCTTATCGACACGCCCGGACAGCTCGAGCTTTTTGTTTTTAGGAGTACGGGAAGAGTGATTGTTAACCAGCTGGATATGAACCATTCTCTTCTTGCATTTATGATTGACCCATCGCTTGCCACCACACCGACAAATTTTGTTTCGCAACTCATGCTGTCTGCGATAACCCAATTCAGGATAGGCATTCCTCTTGTAAATATACTCAGCAAAATTGATATTGTCGATAAAGATGCGCTGTCTATGATTACGGAATGGGGCAAAAATCCGGAGAAATTATACAGGGATTTGATGGTCAAGTCACCGTCCATGTATTACCAGCTCAGCGAGGGAATGATGGCTGTCATAAGAGAAATGGAAGCCCATACTGCCCTTATACCCACATCAAATGAAACGCTTGAGGGCATGGAGGATTTATACACTGCCATACAAAATTTATTCATGGGCGGAGAAGACCTGGAGAAGGAATGAAAATCTCATATGCATTTATTCAGTTTTCCATATGTTGGCAACCATTGACCTCAATTTTTGCATTTTCCTTTTTTAGATGTTTTTTCTTGTGCTTTAATTCTTCTTACCAAAGTCATGACAAATAAGAAAGCGCCCAGAAACATGACTGTACCAAACGAGGGCATTTTTCCCTCATTGCTGACATGTATTATAATTTCTGCCGATGAATTTCCACATCTTGCATATATATGGTGTTCTCCGTTTGCAATTTTTTCTGTATCGATACCAAAATTCCAGAGAAACATTCCGTCTGCTTCCTTCCATGAGCCATTGTCAATCCTTATCTCTACCCCCTCCCCGTCCTCCGAAATGCCCTTTACCATGACCGTGCCGGATACATTGCTTCCATCCGCGGGAGAGATAATATAAATTTTGCCGGGGCGGATGCTTATGTTATAAGGAGTTGGAGATGGATGATTATCCTTGTCCCCGTAGGGTATATCGCGGGCGCCGTCTCCGTCATAATCATCCCAGTAATTTCCTTCTTTGTAATAATCCCAGAGGTTGTTCCTGCTGTAGCATTTCGCATTCATACTGTTGCCGATGAAATTGTTTTCGAAGATGATGTTGCCCTCGCTGTCACAGCACAGGTATATGCCGTCGTTTGAATTTTCCGCTATATGATTGCCCCTGACGATATTATCCTTCCCGCCCTGTATCTTTATGCCCTCTGTGTTGCCCGTAACCACATTGCCCTCTATAACATTATTGTCGGCATCCTTCACGTAGATTCCGTAGTTGTTGCGATATACGCCGTTCCCGGAAATATTGTTCCCTTTCCCATTTTCAATACATATGCCATAGTTCAGATTTTTGAATATTTTGTTAGAATATATCTCATTGTCATCTCCATGGATTTTCACGCCATAAGAGCTGTTCAGCACGGTGCAGTTTGAGACAATATTGCCATTTCCTTCAATTATGATGGCACGGTAGCAGTCCTTTACAGCAAACCCGGAAAACGTGACATTGTCGGCAGATATAAGAACGGCACCGGTAAACGCATTCTCTCCTTCCAGAGAGATAGGTTTGTTTATCTCCACATTTCCGTAAAATCCGGGAAATACAATTATCCTGTCTCCCTGAAGCGAGGCATTTACTGCATCCTGTATTTCCGTGAAATTATTTGATCCGTTCCCCCCGACGTATAATGTTCTCCCTATTGATGCAGCATCCGCATTTTTCATCTCCATAAAAACAAAAGATGATGTTATCACCCCAACTAAAACCAGAATAGTCATGCCCATCTTTTTTGCCTGCATATTTTTGCCTCTGTCACATGAATAAAAACCCATTCAAAAATTTTAGGTATGGTCGGTCGGCTTAACATTCGAAACAAATGAGGTTATGCTAAAATAGATGCCCCTCAAAAAATTTTTAACATGCAGGGCATTTCACAACCATGAAACATTTGATATCGATGATGGATGTGAAAGGGCATTTAGAGGAAATAATAGATGATGCAATTGATATGAAGAAAAATGGTTATGAAAAAGCTCTCAAGGATAAAATACTTGCAATGATTTTTGAGAAATCGAGCACAAGAACAAGAGTTTCGTTTGAATCAGGCATGGAAAAGTTGGGAGGACATGCCATCTTTCTCGGAAAAAATGACATACAGCTCGGAAGAGGGGAGACGATAGAGGATACAGCCCTTGTCCTTTCCCGTTATGTGGACATCATAATGTACAGGGCATACAGCCATAAAGATATGATGGAGCTTGCAGAACATGCTACCGTGCCTGTAATAAACGGGCTTGACGACGAGGAACATCCCTGTCAGGTCATAGCCGACTTAATGACAATAAAGGAAGCGAAGGGAAAATTGGAAGGGTTGCATGTTGTGTATTTCGGCGACGGGAAGAACAACATGGCAAATTCGCTCATGCTGGGTTGCACAATGGCAGGTATGAGCATTACAATTGTTTCTCCAAAGGCTTACTGGCCTTCAGATTTTTACGTCAACAAGGCAAGGGAGATGGGGAGCGTTGAGATTACCGAAATTAAAGAGGGAGTGGCGAAAGATGCAGATGTCATAGTTACAGATACATGGGTTTCAATGGGTGATGAGAAAGAAAAGGAAAAGAGATTGAATGACTTTAAAGGATATACTGTCAATGAAGCCATAATGGCACAGGCAAAGGACGCGATATTCATGCATTGTTTGCCCGCATATTACGGAAATGAGGTTACAAAGGAAGTTGCTCATGGCCCTCGTTCGGTCATATTCGATGAAGCGGAGAATAGAATGTGGGCACAGATGGCAATAATGAAATGGTTGCTTAGGTAAACGGTTGCTGCAAATATCACGCCTAAAATGATTTATAGCAAGTATTGATTATAAAAACAGAGCAAATATGAACAGAAATTTTACCAGTACAGCTGCGAAAAGATTATTGTGCATGCTGCTTGCATTTTCACTGGCAATACCTGCAGGCATTGCATATCGGAACGGCGACGATATTGCACCAGAAAAAGAAAAAACAACGCTTGGAAATTTACTCCCAAACCCGTCCTTTGAGGAAGGGGGCAATAAGCCGACGGGGTGGGACCATAAGGCAATGTGCGGTACCGGAAAATATCTGTGGAATTCCGATTGCGCACAGGATGGCGAAAAATCTGTCGGCATGCTTAACGTTGTCGGGGGATGCAGCGATTCGGCGTACTGGTACACGCAGGAAATGATTCCCGTAGACCCGCGCAATCATACATACACTGCATCTGTGTGGTATAAATTTGGCGGAGAGGAAGACAGATGCCCGAGCGGTTATATACGAATAGTGGCATATGACAAAGATGAATATCATCTTGCTACCCTGAATGTGCCCTGTACCTATGAAGACAATGAATGGCATTATGTGCAGCATGATTATGACGCCAGGAATGATTCATTACCAACGCTCCCACTTGATGCATATTATGTAAAAGTCTCCCTCTGTGCCATAGTCGAGTGGAACCAGAATGCAGATGCAGAAATCCGTTTCGATTCCGTATTCTTTGGGGTTAAAGAACATGCCAACGCCCCTCCAGAGGCACCAGATATCAGCGGCCCAGCATCCGGAAAAGCTGGCGAGGAGTATACATACACTGTCGTTTCCATAGATCCTGAGGGGGATAACGTTTACTACCAGATCAACTGGGGAGATAACAGTTCAGACACAATCTGGTACGGACCATACGCTTCGGGCGAGACAATGGCATTCACACATACCTGGGAAAACATGGGAAACTACACTATCTCCGCAGTGGCAAAAGATATATACAATGCCCAGAGCGAATGGGGTGTGCTTGAGGTTACCATGCCCATATTTTACGGTTTTCATCTCTCCCTTATAGAAAGAGTTATCGGATGGATAATCCATGCGATCATCGGCGCAATGCACTGCCAATTCTAAATCACAGGCAGCATTTCTTATCCCGCCATACTTTTAAGGTTATTAAAAGAGAGAAAAAGATTAGAGCAAACTGAGATCCTGTATCTCCGCATTTTCCACGTGCTCTATTGTGCTTATTTTTTCAATCAGCTCGTCAGGGCTCTGGTCAGGCATTATCACTTTTATCAGCAATGCTTTCAGCCCAAAGGCTATCGGTTGCTCTTCTGTATTCACAAGTTTTGCGTAATCTGGCAGCACGCTTATGACGTCATCCTTCAGTTTGTTCATGTCCATGCCCGCATCATCTGGCATGACTCTTATCGTTAACGAAACTTCTCCCATTTTATCACGGCCCCACAAGCCCGCATTCGGGACATTCATATTTTGCAGATTTCTCTCTGCAGCTTCTGCATCTTCTTATTATTGTGCCGCACTCAGGACACGGGAAAGCAACGCAGCCTTCCTCTACCAGTCCCTGTCCACACGATATACATCTTCCTTCTATCATTGAGGGGTTATACGCATCTATCATTTAAATTTTGCTCGTAGAAATGTTTTAAAGCATTGGCATGATATACTTGCGGTGATGAGCGAACCCTTACTGAGGGCCCTTGAACACCAAAGAAAACGCATTCGGAAAGTTCTTTGGGTGTAAAGCCACTTTCTTCTAAAGAAAGGGGCTCTAAGAAAGGGCTCTATGATGAGGATCTTGAGTGCTGATCACCTTCCTACAATTTTTTCTTGAGTTTTTGTATAAGTGATACGGGCGTCGGGTCAATGTCGCGAAGTAAAGCACAATAATTACTCACATAGTCACCCATGTATACCACACTCATGAGCCGGGAAATTTCATCGCCTCCGTCAGCAAAAATTTCAACACCATCGGCATACTTCTCGTATATTTTTTTCATGAAATCAAATCTCTTTTTTATTTGCTCGCTCTCATTTTCATGCCTCAAAAAAATGCATGTTATGAGCCCATTGCTCTCTTCAATTCCCTCCCATGCCATAAGTTCATTGTGGTTTGCTTCAGGCACGCCGAAATCAAAAGCCATCATTTTTGCGTTCTCATTCAGCTGCTGGCGCCATCTTGTGGCTGCTGCTTCCATAAACCCGTGCCCGTAAATTATGGCTGTGCCTCCTATTCTCATTGCGATCCTTTTTGCAGGATTTTCGGCAGATGGAACGTCTTTCTTCATTCTGTCCCTCATGGCCGATAGTGTTTTTTTCACCCCGCTTACATCAACTTTTTTTATAATGCCCGCCTTTCCCAAAATTTCAATTTGGGGGAGAAGCAGGTAGGCAAGGGCGGCGCGGGGCTGCATGCCTGCAGGAATTTTTATGTGGAAATCTGCCTGCTCTGCCATTCTCTCAAGTTTTCCCCCAGAGGATATTGAGATTGTTTTGCATTCATTATTTACAGCTTCTTTGAAGCAGGAGAGCGTTTCCTCGGTGTTGCCGCTGTAGCTGACCGCAATGAGCAGCGTTTCCTTTCCTGCAAATGACGGAAGTTCATATCCTCTGTTTACAATTATCGGGACTTTACTTTCCTTTTTGAATAGCGATGCAATCATCTCCCCGCCGATTGCAGAGCCCCCCATACCTGTTATTATAACATTCTTTATATTTTTGAATGTGCCCTGTTTAATTTCTGACAGAGCATCCTTTCCTATCTTTATGGCCTCCTCTACCTGCTCGGGGAATTTTTCGATTACATCAAGCATGCCCCCTCTGTCGACGCGTTCAATGCCCTCGATGTCGTCCAAATCCATGCCCATTAATTTTCTCTGCGTTTATTAAATCTTGCATTTTTTACCAAAAGCATTTTTACCCCTCGTGCATTCACACCTGCCGACGTTACT
>JAGGSL010000077.1 GCA_021159125.1 Thermoplasmata archaeon | reverse complement strand
GTATAATAATGAGAGACAGCATTAAAGAGGGATAAAATGGATACAAAATCAGTTGTAATCAAGTTTTTTGCACCAGTTATCGATGTCACAATAAATGCTTTAATGAGTACAATTGACAATAAGATGAGGCAGGGAGTAACAGACTTTACCATTCTCATTTCTTCACCTGGCGGCTCGGTTTTTCACGGCTTAAGCGCATATAATTATTTGAAGGGAATACCTGCCACAATAACCACACACAATTTTGGCAGCGTGGACTCAATAGGGGTGGTTCTATATTGTGGTGGCTCAAAAAGGCTTTCAGTGCCGCAGGCAAGGTTTTTGCTTCACGGTGTTAGCACCAACTTTCCACAGAATATGAATTTGGAAGAAAAACAGCTGGAAGAAAGATTGAAAGGGCTGAAAATCGATAGTGAAAACATTGCAAAGGTAATCGCAGAGAATACCGGTAAAAGCGTGGAAGATGTGACAGACGCAATGCTTGAGAGAGGACAACCCTGAATGCAGATGAAGCACTATCGTGGGGACTTGTGCATGAAATTAAATCCGAGTTGTTCAAGCCCGGAAGTGAAATTATTCCGATACACTTCCAGCAACAAAAAAAGGCATGATAACACAAATAGCCAAATTTTAATAATGATTGCCCATTTAAGGAAGGAATGGAAGAGGAAAGACTTTCCAACATGGAAAAAGAGGTTCTCATTGCTTTGAGAGACAGAGGGGGGGAGGCATCACCCGAGGAACTGGTGGAGAAGGGCATGGAGATGGTCAAGGTCATGAATGCCTCGTCCTGGCTTCAATCAAAAGGCTTAGTTAAAATAAGGGAGGGTATTGAAAAAAGCTATTCTTTAACAAAGGAAGGTGAAAAGTTTTTGAAAGAAGGATTGCCCGAAAAAAATCTGCTGAGCGAACTCATGAAAGGCAAAAAAAGTTTCGAGGAGCTCGGAGAAGGCGAAAGCGTGGGCATAGCGGTCGGCTGGCTGAAAAGAAAAGGATGGTGCGAGATAGAGAAAATCGAAGGGAAAAAATTTCTGGTTATAACGGATAAGGGCAAAAAAGCTGCCGGAGAAAAAAGTGCCGAGGAGGAGGTACTGAAAGCAATAAAAGAAAAAAAAGAGGGACTGGACGAAAAAGTTCTGCAAATGCTCAAAAGAAGAGGGGCGATAAAGGAGAAAGAAAGAATAGTAAGAACCATTTATTTGACAGAAAAAGGGAAGAAAGTTGTGGATAAGGGCATAGAGATAAAGGATGAGATAGTGCAGCTCACCCCCGAAATAATAAAAAGCAGAGAATGGGAAAAAAAAGATTTCAGGAAATATGATGTCAGGGCGTTTGCCCCTGCAATATATCCGGGGAAACACCATCCCATGATGCAGTTGATAAAAAAGATACGCAATATATTCGTCGAAATGGGATTTAAGGAAATACAAGGAAATTATGTTGAGTCATGCTTCTGGGATATGGACGTTCTTTTCATTCCTCAGGATCATCCGGCAAGGGACATGCAGGATACCTTTTACTGCAAAAATCCTTCCGGAATGGAAGTTGATAAAAAGTTGCTCGACATTGTGGCGGAGATTCACGAAACAGGGGGGAAAACAAATTCGAAAGGATGGGGATACAAGTTTTCTAAAGAGGAATCAAAGAGGGTGTTGCTCAGAACACATACGACCGTTAATACCATAAGATATCTGATTCAGCATCCGGAGCCTCCCGCAAAAATATTCTCCATAGGAAAGGTTTTCAGGAGGGAAAATATCGACGCGACACATCTGCCCGAGTTTTATCAGGTCGAGGGAATAGTTTATGAAGAAAAAGCAAATTTCCGCGAGCTTATCGGAGTTCTAAAAGAGTTTTACAGAAAAATGGGATTTGAGAAAATAAGATTCAGGCCCGCCTATTTCCCCTATACGGAGCCGTCAATGGAAATAGAAGTCGAATGGAACGGGAAATGGATGGAACTCGGCGGCTCGGGCATATTCAGGCCGGAAGTGACAGAGCCGTTCGGAATAAAGGAACCGGTGCTTGCGTGGGGGCTGGGATTAGAGAGGATGGCAATGATGATTCTGGAGCTTTATGACATAAGGGAGTTATATTTCAGCGACATAGAGTGGCTCAGGAAATTGCCGTTACTGTAAATAAGGAAAGAAAAGAGTATGGCATAGCTGAAAATGCTCATTTACGCACGGTCTGCAGCCGCATGCTATATGTGCCTTGTCTTGTTTTGCCTGTGCCTGACTACAATATATCTGTAAGCAATCTGACGAGGTCTGTTCTTGTTACAATGCCCTCTATTTTTTCGTCCTTATTCACTATGGGTATGCACCCGATTTCATTTTCCATCATTATTTTGGCGGCTTCCTCAACCGTGATATCGCCATCTGAAACTATTGCGGGAGTTTTCATCACATCTTTTACCAGAAGCTCCCTTATATGATGATTCTGCTGACCCAGCGAGTAAGACTTCTTTATATCGGAAAAGGCGAAAGAAATTTCCTTATCGGACAACATGCCCACAACTTTTCCGTCTTCAACAACAGGCAGGCGGGCTATGTCATTGTCGAATAAAATGCGCCTTGCGTGTATGACGCGGTCATCCGGCCTTACATGATACACGTTGGTGGTCATTATTTCCCTGACTTTTTTATTCCCCTTTACAAACGGGAGCAGGTCTGCCTTTGTAACAACCCCAACAAGCATGTCGTTACCTATCACGGGAAGCATGGTAAGCCCCGGCTTTCCAACAGTCTGAAGTATTTCCTTAACATCCATTTCAGGATATATTGCCTCAAAATTTTTGTCCATAACTGTCGAGGCATGCATTCTTGATGCAGGAACTCCCCTGTTCTTCATGCTGCCCAGCTTATCCGCTATGGTTGTATCCGTAACTATGCCTACCAATTTCCCGTCGTCCATCACCGGAATTTTGCTTATGTTATGCTTCTCCATCAAATCCATCACATATTTCAAATCGTCATTTTTACTTACGGTTATAACTTCCTTTGTCATTATTTCCTTTATTTTCATAAAATCCCTCTTTATCTATAGGACTCTGCACATGATTCACAGAACAGGTGACCATCCACTTCAATAAGCCTATCCGAAAGCATTCCGCATCCCTCGCATTTTCCTGACAGGAATCTCTGCTTCCTATAAGAAGTTTCCCTCTCCTCGTTGATTGATGCAAGCTCTCTTGCAACATCCAGCAGCATGGGAGAAATCTGTAGCAAGTCCCTTTCGGTCACCATCCCTGTTAACTTTCCGTTTTCCATGACTGGCAATCTCCTTATTTTGTTCCTGCCCATCAATTTTATCACTTCTTCCACCCCTGAATCAGGAGATACGGTTATAGGGGGAGAACTCATTATCTCTTCAACTGTTATCTCGGACGGATGCTTTCCTTCGGCAACAACTTTTCTGAGTATGTCGCTCTCGGTAACTATGCCTACAGGAATGCCGTCATCAACGATTATTATGCTTCCCACTCCCTCTCCTTTCATCTCTTTCGCTGCGTCCATAACCGTTGCCTTCCTGCTGACAATGACCGGGTTGACGTTCATGATGTCCCGAATGGTCGCCTCTGTCCTCATAGTATACAATATATCCTGAGGGGTAATAAAATATTTTCCATGCGCACATATCAAACTTTAAATATTATTTTAATATAATAGGTTGAGGCATAAAATGAAGAAGTTAATGGCTGTTTTTGTGGTGCTTGCCCTTCTCCTGGGAGGCGCAAGCGCAATCGGAGTTAATGAAAAAATTGAAACCGGAAACGGCGGCAGCGATGCAACCCCTCTTTCTGCCAAATCCACGGAGGTGTTCCCTGAGCCGGTACTCAGCGAAAAGGGGAATTACATAAAGATTGACATGAAGGGATGCGCAGCTTCTTTCTCTCCGGGCAAGCCGGTGCTTCCCGTGTATAAAAAAATATTCAAATTCCCTCTCGGAACAAAAATTGAAAGCATTGACGTAAATCTCGGAGAAATAAAAGAAATGGCCCTCAGCGGCAAAATAATGCCTGCATATGAGCCGGTCCCTCCGGATATGGAAACAAGAAGCATAAAGCAATGGGAGGATAAGGAGGTCTACAGCAGCAATTCATATCCTGACAGATGGTATGATTACAGGGCGATGGGTGGCATTGAGAAAGGAAAGCATGAAACAATTGTCGTTGTTTCGGTATATCCTGTCAAATACAACCCGCAGGAGGGAAAAATAGAGTATGCGGCCAGCGCAGAGATAAATGTCAATTACAAACTTCCCGAGCAACCTCTGGTTAAAAACGATGTTTATGATTTGCTCATTTTAACGCCGGCACAATTCAGCGATGCTCTGCAGCCATTTGTTGAGCATAAAAACAGCCATGGTGTGAGCACAATGCTCGTCACCCTTGACGATATTTACAACAGCAATTATTTCCCTGTTCAGGGGAGAGACAATGCTGAGAAAGTGAAGTATTTCATAAAAGATGCAATAGAACAGTGGGGAGTGAAATATGTTTTGCTTGTGGGAGGAAGAAAGCCCGGCATACAGGAAGATTGGCTCATGCCTGTAAGATACGCATGGGTTTACTGGGTGGATGAGATAAAATACACGAGCGATCTTTACTTTGCGGACATTTACGATGCAGACGGCAATTTCTCATCATGGGATACTGACGGAAATGGAGTGTTCAGCGAATGGAATTCATTCGGCCCTCTGAAGGATAAAATGGATTTATATCCCGATGTTTACGTGGGAAGATGGGCATGCAGGAACAAAGCAGAGGTAAAGATAATGGTTGACAAGACAATAGCATATGAAACAGGCACGGGAACCAAACAAATTGTGCTTGCAGGCGGTGATAACTTTGAAGAAGGACCGGAATACGAGGGAGAGGTTGTCTGCGACAAAGCGGCAAGCTATCTGCCCGACTTTAATCCGGATAAGATATATGCCAGCCAGACGGATGTAACATCGGATGCAATGAAAGCCGGAATGAATGAAGGAGCAATGTTCATACTCATGCACGGGCACGGCAGTCCAATCTACTGGAGCACACACAAGCCAGGCAACATAAACCCTCCGGTCTGGGAGGACGGACTGAAGTTCTATGACCTGCCTACATTCTTAAACAAGGAATACTCCATAGCGGTTGTAGGCGGATGCCACACTGCAATGTTCAATGTCAGCTTGACGGTTCATCCGTGGACAGGCGGAATTCCATCGCCTGAAGGTTTAAGCTGGTGGTTTGCCAGAAAATACAACGGAGGAGCAATCGCCTCTCTGGGCTATGCTGCTTTCCCTGTTGCAACTCCGGGAGATGAAGGAGACCTTGATGGTGATGGAGTGGACGAGCCGGATTGCGTGGAGTCTGGCTACGGGTACATGGAACTGAATCTATTCCATGCATACGGCGTGGACGGAGCCCGGTACCTCGGAGAATGCTGGGGATATGCTGTCGGCAATTACACTGCACATTTCGGTTATCCCTATGAGAACTACCACCTGCACACAATACAGGCATTTGTCCTGCTCGGAGACCCGAGTCTGAAAATAGGAGGATACGGATACTGAGTTGGCTGCCCTACTATGAGCGATTACGAGCGCGAGCTGAGAGAGATACTCTCCGGAAACAGGGATGTTATTGAAAGAGTGACAAAGAGTTGCAGCGAAGAAGAGAGAGAGAATTATTTCAAAATCATTGATTCGCCTTTCATTGTCGTCAGAGCTGCAGGCTCGCTCGGCATTGCCGACATAGTGGCGGTCAGGGGGGACATATCTTTCCTTGTGGAGATAAAAGTAAGGAAGGGCAAGAGCATACTTTTCAGCCATGAAGGCGGGAGAATGCAGCGAAAAGCAGATGAAATGCTTGAAAAGTGCGAAAGGTCGAAGGTCCTTCCGCTCTTTGCATTCAGAGTGAAGAATTACAAGGGCGACTCATGGAGAATATACTCTCTGAAAGTGGGCAACCTCGAGGGAAGGGCAAGGATTGTCAATGAGAGAATACCGAAAGTGGGAAAGACAGCAAACGGCAACTACCATCTCAAATGGGACGAGGGCATGAAACTCTCTGATTTTATAGGATACATGTCGGCGCTGGTGAAGTGAAGGAAAAACGGTAAAAATACAATATTAATGTAAAATATTAAATGCCCAGCCTTTATACCCTTTCATAATGGAAGTAGAATTTCTGGGCGGCGGGGAGGAGGTCGGCAGGCTTGGCATATTTGTCAAAAGTAATGGCATACCCATGCTATTCGACTATGGGCTTACTCCTGGCGAGCCGCCGGAATACCCGAAGCAGTCCCCGCCTGTTGACTCCGTATTTCTTTCTCACGCCCATCTGGACCATTCTGGTATGATTCCCTGGCTGGCTATCAGATATAATGCCCCTGTATTTTCGACAATAGTAACGCAGGAAGTATCAAAGCTTCTCTTTAAGGATACGCTGAAAATAGCAGGTGCAAGCGGCTATCCCTTCCCGTACAGCGAAATAGATGTTGATGGTGCAGTAGAAAATTTCTCAACTGTCGAGCCGTCCCAGACGGTTGAAAGGAATGGCATCGAAGTCAAATTTCATTCGTCCGGCCACATCCCCGGCTCCCTCATGTTTGAGCTGAAAAATGAAGAATCTCTGTTTGCATGTGACATAAACACGATAGATACAAGACTGCTGAAAGGGGCAAAGCCTGTGAAATGCAGAACTCTTTTCCTGGAAGGCACATATTCGGGGCAGGAACATCCCGAAAGAAAACAGCTTGAAAAGGAATTCATGAATAAAATAGATGAGGTCATAGATAGAGGAGGCAAGGTTATAATACCTGCTTTTGCAGTCGGAAGGAGCCAGGAGATGGCCATGATTCTGATGGACAGCGGGTATGACGTATGGCTTGACGGAATGGGAAGCAAAGTGGCAGAGATTCTGCTTGAATATCCGGAATACATACGCTCTGCAAAGGACTTAAAAAAAGCTATCGACGGTTTGAGGGTTGTCTACTCCAACAGGGGAAGGGCGCTTGCAATTAAAGGCGATGTCATTATCACAACAAGCGGGATGATGAACGGTGGCCCCGTGCTCGGATATGTGGATAAGCTCTGCGATAACAAAAAATCAGCGATCATACTCACAGGATATCAGGTTGAAGGAACAAACGGCAGGCGGCTGCTCGAAACAGGAGAAATAAAAATGTACGGTATAACAAAGAAGGTGAACTGCGACATCGAGTTCTTTGATTTCTCGGCCCATGCCGGCCATTCCCAGCTTGTTGAATTCGCAAGGAAATGCTCACCCGAAAATGTGGTAATATTTCATTCAGATAATCCCGCACCCCTTGCAGAAGAAATAAAGGATTTTGCCAATGTTTATATCCCGAAAAACGGAGAGAAATTTGAGATATGAACACGCAGAAAAACACAGGGAAATAGATTGCGGTATCCTGTGCGGGCATTAATGTTATGGGCAAATGAATTTGGACAAATGGATTTATGGAATGATTATGCAGGATATGATAAAATACCAAAAGGAAATTAAAAAAGTAGGGGAGGAAGGGGGGAGGACAAAAAAATTCAACCAATAAGGTCTATACCTAATTTGTTTTTACCTCCCTCCCATTTCGGTATGTTTATCGCCTCTTCCTCAGAGGAGATAATATAAGGAGATTCCACGCCTGTCATTATTGCCATTATGCGGCACTTTCCGTGGAAATCCTTATTCACGCGGGCACCCCATATCACATTTGAATATGGGTCCATGCCCTCTGTCAGCTTCCTTGCGACTCTATCAGCGAATTCAAGCGTCATGTCAGGTCCGCCTGTAATATGTATAAGGCAACCCTTGGCTCCGCTGAAATCCACTTCCAGCAGCGGATGGTGCATCGCCTCTATTGCAAGCGCCTCAGGCCCTTCGCTTATGTTTCCTTCGCCCCACAGCATTGCCGCTACATCGCCACTTGATACTATTGTTTTCACATCGGCATAGTCAAGATTTATCAGCGAAGGCAGAAGTATTGTTTCCGATATGCCCTTCACCGTCTCAGATATCAATTGATCCATGACGGAAAAAGCCTTGTCTATCGGAAGAGTAGGCACAAATTCCAGCAGGCGATTATTATCAAGTATGACAGTTGAATCGCAACTTTTCCGCAGCATTTCCAATCCGCTCTCTGCTCTCAGCACCCGCCCCCTTTCAACCTTGAAAGGTGTTGATACCATGCTCATGACAATGGCTCCTTTCCTTTTGGCAATTTTTGCGACTATGGGACTGACGCCTGTGCCTGTGCCGCCCCCCATGCCTGCCGTGATGAAAACCAGGTCGGGGTCGCCGAGTATTGCATCTATCTCGTCCTTTGATTCCTCTGCGCATCTTCTTGCCACATCGGGAAATCCTCCTGCGCCCAACCCTCTTGTTATGTTCTTGCCTATGAGCAATTTTTTGTCTGCATCTATCAGATCCAGATCCTGCTTGTCGGTATTTATTGCAATTGTTTCTGCCCCTCTTATTCCAATCCTGTTGAGGCGATTGATAGTGTTGCCGCCTGCCCCTCCGCAGCCGACAACAACTATCTTGGCTACGCCGAATTCCCCAACGTCTGCCTGACGGGCATCATCCTTTGCATATTCTATAGCATCCGCTATTAACGATTTCATATTTTTTCCTCCTTTTTGGATAGGCTGGTAGTTGTTATTATATCCCTCCTATTTCTCTCTAAATTTTTCCAACTGAGTTGTATATGCTTCCAGTTGCTGTATTTTCTTGAGGGTCTCTGCCCTTTCGTAAACCTGCTCCGTGATTTGCTGAATAAGGCCTGACACCGCAGCCCTTATCGCCTCTGAACGGGAGGCAAACTCACCAAGGCGAATGAATGTATCTATGGCCCGTATCTGATGCACGGGAAGCCTTACTGTTACCCTCTGTGTTTCCATTTTTCCCCTCATGGTGACAAACCGGCGACTTTCAGTCAGATATCGCCTGACATCGATATGCCAGGAGATGTCATTGTGTGCCGTTTGTCAGACAAAGAATGTCTTCAGGGTTTATATAGATTTCGATTTTTTCGGTGTTATTTGCACTTTTTTGGAAAAATTTTGTTGCTTTAATGGAAATCCGCCAAAAGAGCAATTCCAAAAATAGAAAGTTTTTTAAATATGACAGCGGCCCCTCTTTCCGTTTATAAATATGAAAGACATTGTTAATCATGAAAAAGCCTTGCCATCCGTTTATAAAGCGCCCTAAAAGGGGCACCGGTGGCATACCTCCTTGGGGGAAAAGAGGTGGATTTTGCATTCCCTCTCACATCTCATCCCCTCCCCCTCCTTTTTAAACAATAGAATAAGAAGTGTTAAAAGGCTGGGAAAACCTCACCATGTCATAAAGAATTTTTCCTTCCATTTCACCCCTTATTGATATGACGACTTCGCCGTTATAAAGTGCATTTACAACAGCCCCTGTGAGGTTGGCATAGTATATGGTGATGTTCATTTCTCTCATTCTGGCAGAGTGGGGCGGGACAGTAATCTCCGGAAAGTAACCGCTTCCGACGTAGTTATCCGAAATATAAATGTCGAATTTCACGGAAATATCAGAGATTTGCCTGGCCGACGGGTTTTTCAGTTCCATCTGCAACCTGATTTTGCAATACGTGGGTCTAAGCTCTGATATGCTGGCATTCGAAATCGATATCTCGCTGTTCTCTATTGCAGAGACATCTTCGTAATACACAAAACCCAGAAATATAGGAATGATAACAACGGCAGATGCAACAATTGCAACAACAACTTTTTTCATTTCAGCCATAAATTACACTTTCCTCGGGTCTGCTATCTCCCCTTTCAAAGCAGATGCCGCTACAGTTGCAGGCGATGCCAAGTATACTTCAGAATCGCGTGAGCCCATCCTCCCCCTGAAGTTTCTGTCGGCAGAAGCTATTGCAACCCCTCCCGCTGCAAGTATGCCCTCATGCGCGCCCAGGCACGGACCGCATCCGGGATTGAGAACAAGGGCGCCTGCCTCGATAAAGGTTTCTATATCGCCCGGTTTTACCTCTTCCATTCCAGAGGCTCTGGCAAGTATTTCTTCCGCCAGTGTTACCATCCTTTCACGCTCCTTACGGTGTCGAGAGCAGTACCATCTCTATATTCCACGACTGCCACCATATCCTCCCCAAGCTTCGGCTTTTTGGGTTCGCCAGCCATGCTCACCGCCTTTTTGTAAAGCTCCTCTATACTCACCACATTCATATTCTTCACCTTTTCAATCAAATCCTCCCTCCTGGGATTTATGGCTATTCCCCTCTCCGTGACAACAACATCAACCGTATCGCCAGGCGTTGAAACAGTGGTCACCTCCTTTCTTATGACAGGTATTCTTCCCCTCAACAGGGGAGCTAATATCACCGTTATGTCAGAGCCTGCCGCCGCATCCTGGTGCCCGCCTATCCCGTGCAGAAGCATGCCGTCAGAATGAGTGTTCACGTTAACATTGAAATCGATATCAACCTCTGTCGCACCCAGAAAGCACGCATGCTGTCTGTTGACAATGCATCCCCCGGTATGCATATTTCCGAATTCTATGTGAGAAACCTCAAAATGGTCTGGATTTTTCCTCATTGATTCCACTGCCTCCAAATCAAAACTCTGCGCATCCAGTATTTTCTTAATGGTGCCGTCTTCAAGCATATTAACAACAAAGCCTGTTATGCCCCCCATGACAAAGCTTCCCGTTATGCCCTTCTCTCTCATGTATTCATGCAGAAATTTGGTCACTGCAAGGCTTGTACCGCCTGCGCCTGCCTGAAACGAAAAGCCGTCCTTCAGTATGCCTGCCTCTGCGAAAAATTTTACAACATTCTTTGCCATCATCAGGCGGGAGGGACTTTTTGTAATCTGCATTGTGCCCGTTTTTATTCCGCCCGGATCTCCTATGGACGGGACTTCAACAACATAATCGACGAAAGTCTGAGAAATTGAGATTGGCGTAACAGGATACGGCTGCAAATTGTCTGTAACAACAACAACCTTGTCTGCATGCATGGCATCGGCATAACCGAACCCGAGAGCACCGAATGCAGAGTCGCCGAGAGAGCCGTTGCAGTTTCCGTAATCGTCTGCCGCAGAAGCGGCAATGAATGCAACATCTATATGCAGGTCTCCCGAGCATATTGCCCTTGCTCTCCCTCCGTGAGAGCGAAGTATGACGGGCTCCTTCAATTTTCCTCCTTCGGATACAAATGCACCTATTGGCCCGTTAAGACTGCCATGTATTGCCGTTACGACCCCATTCTTTATATGCTCTATAATCGGCTCATGAACGGGGAAGAGGGCTGTCGGGGCAAGCGTAATATCTTTTATCCCCATTTTCGCAATTTCATCGACAACCATGTTGACGACAGCATCCCCGTTCCTCAGATGATGATGAAATGATATTGTGGAGCCGTTTTCAATGCCCGTCTTTTTTATTGCCTCCCTTATCGAGCCAAGAATTTTACTTTCGCCGGGAAAAACTGCTCTCAGAGGGGGAGAATATTGCCTTCCCTGCGGTTTGAATGAAAAGGGCCCGTTATACGGCTTTAATTTTTTCCCTGCAATCTCATCCGGAATTTCTCTTCCTGCGGCATTCTTCATTATAATCCATCTGTAATCGCCTCACGATTTAAAGATATTTTGCCGGGTGCAAATAATTTCGGCATTCTATGCCATTGGAAATGAAAAATCCATAAAAAGAAATTAATCAATAATGTCCTTTTGTTGAGAACTCCACTTTTTGTTGGATGTCTTTTTTACCCACTCCGCATATAAATCGATGAACTCCAGCCGTTCTCGAAAATTATCTTCCTTTAGCTTTTCCAGTTCCTTCAAATCGATTTCTGGGATCTTCATCTTAAGTTCGCTACGACACTGTTTCCCCATTTACAACATCCCCTATTTTGTCAACCAGGTCTGCCCATTTCAGAAAAGAGTTCAATGCTGCCCTCAAATTTGTAGCGTTTTCGGAGGATATTTCCAGCTTCAGGGATTTCCCGTCAAAATCTATTGAAACATTTGCACGGGGTGCTGTTTCCTGCTTTATCGCATTGTATATCACATCGCTCCTTTCGCTTTCTATTACAACAGATGCGCGATGCATTACCTCGCCTTTATTTTCTTGGCTACCGTGCCCCTCTCCTTATAAAATATCTTGCCTCCGCATATGGGGCACTTTATCCCCATTTTCTCGGGGTCTATGTCAACAGTTCTGCCGCATTTACCGCACTTATAGGAGGTCATTGTCTCCTCCAGTAATGATGCTCCTTAAAGTTTTATTAACTTCTGCTCCGGCATCAGTCTGAGGAACGTAGGCTCCGCCTGCGAATTTTGCACCGCACTTGCGGCATACCCATATTGCCGTGCTCTCTCTCTTCACCGCAACATGACCGCACTTGGGGCATTTGTGGTATTTTCTCTGCTTCTCCTCAATCTTCCTGTACTTGTTCTTGGCCTTGACTCCGTATCTTGCCCCGAATTTTCCCGTGACCCCTACCTTTTTCGTTCTTTTTGTCATTCTAACCCTCCAGTATCTTTCTTATGTCCTTGGAGATGATTCGCGCATTGTTTATATTATTTTTTATCTCCTCGACCGTGAAGCTTCCGCTCAATCCCTTCTGCATTGCCCTTATGTCTCCTTTTTTATCCACTGCAATGGTATGCCTTGCTTCCGCCGCCTCGTCTTCATCAAGCGAGGGATCAACAACTATGGCCCCGTTGTATTTAACGAATGTGCAGCTCACAGGCGGGTCGCTCAGCGGCATGGGCACATCCTCTCCCATTTCAAATCTCTCGTTCGGGATTTTGGCATTCATGAGGGCGGCAGACGCGGCAAGCGAGCATGCATCGAATAAATTGCCGTCGTAATCAAGCACATGTATGTCTATGAAAACAATCCATACTTTTTCTCCCGGCTCTATGCAAAGTTTCTCAAGCTGTATGAACTTCGATTCCCTTATGCCCCTATCGACGACACGAGAAAGCTCTATTGCATCGGCTCTTGGCGGTCCTGACTCAAAATCAGGTGATGCAAGAGGGATGAGTTCAACAGCAGTGCTCATCGCACCCTCTTCGGGAGTATCGGGATAGGGCTCCCCTATATCCATTTTTATTCCGGCAAGCACAGTCGTATGCCCTATGCTAACCCTGGCAGAACCCTCTGCCATGTTGATTACGCCCCTCTCTATTTTTATTGGGCGGTACTCATTGAATGCACGCCCATCAGGCCTTTTCCCTTCCTTTGCAAGACGATAAAGATAATCTTTCTTTACAGATGAAATTCCCATTTTATTCCTCCTCAAATGTTTTATATTTTTTAAGCAAAGCTTCCTTTTGCAACTTAGATATTTCCCTGCATCCTTTCAGTGCAAGTTCAAGAGCTTCATCAAATTCCTCAACAGTCATATGCCCGTCCATCTGCAGCAGCAGTATTTCCTCGCTCCTCGGGGCTATTGCCACTGGCAAATCAGCATCCCCTTTCTTATCCTCGTCACCGAGCAAATCGAGCACAACAACTCCGTCCACCTTCCCGGCAGCGCATGCAACAGGTATGTCCCTCATGGGAATGCCCGCATCTGCAAGGGCGACCGCTGCAGCAGTAATGCCTGCACATCTTGTACCCGCATCTGCATCAAGAACCTCTATATTCACGTCTATCACTGCTCTCGGAAACATTTCCGTGAGTATGACATTCTCAAGCGCCTCTGCAGTAATTTTTGATATCTCCTGGCTTCTTCTGTCAGGGCCCGGCCTCTTTCTGTCTTCGACGCTGAAAGATGCCATGTTGTACCTCGCATTTATAACCGCCTTGGTCGAATCCTGTATGTGGCGGGGAATTGCCTCCTTCGGGCCATATACCGCTGCCATTATCTTGTTTCCACCCCATTCCAGATAGCATGAGCCATCTGCTCTGTATAGGGGTCCGGCTTCTATTTTTATGGGCCGCAATTCGTCTGGTGCGCGACCATCTATCCTTTTTCCATCTTTTATCAATTCCATTTAATCACTCTCATTTTCATTTCCCAAAAATTTAGATATCTTGTCAGTAAGCCCTGTCGTGTGGGCTTCCTTTTCTATTTTCTTTATTGCTTCTACGAGCAATGCCATCTTGTCATCCTCGCCTCTGATCCACACTCGTCCATTCTGCCCGACAAATATCCAGCAACCTGTACGCTGGCGCAGCAACGATACCATCGAACCGTTTTTACCTATCACTCTTGGAACTTTTGATGGCTGAATCTCAACTATTATGCCGTCTTCGACTTTCCGGCAGTGCTTATCCCTCATGGATATTTCAATATTTTTTGCTTCATTTATGGAAGATACATTTGCAACAATCACTTCTCCGGTATTCAAAAAGCGGGCTGTTTCACCGAATTCCACCCTCCATGGAACCTCCTCCACTCTGAGCATTGCCGGGTAGGGGGCTTTTATATCCACCATCCAGCTCATTTTTGACGCTTCTTCAATTACGCCAATAACCGCATCACCCACAGCAGGGTCGTATACTCCAGAAAGAGGGATTACATTGATGTATCCCGACCTCTCCTCAACAATTCCGAGGCGGGACGAGTATATATTGTCTCCTTCCCTGAAAGTGCCTCTTCCCTGCTTGCCGGTGTCTGCTTTTCCTAACAAAGTTCCTGGTATGACTATTTTTCTTTCCATTCTATCCTCCAAAAATTATTTAATAATTTTTGTTTCAACATCACCTTTGGTTATATCATTGAGTTTATCATAAAACTCAGTCTGCATTCCTGCCGGAATTTCTATCCTGAATTTCCATGAGCCGTCAGAAAGCCATTCCTCCTTCAATATTGTCCCAAATGATTTTACCTCGCCATATGCCTTTCCTGAGTACTTGCCGGGTATTTTCACCTCTATTTCCACGTCCTCAACCGATATCGGGAGTATATGGCGGATTGCAGCAATAATCTCCTTTACCTGCACGCTGACCGGCTTGAAAGGGTCTATATGAACTCCGGCCTCTTCAATTGCAAGCTCTATCCTGTCTTTCGGATGAGGAAGTTTTGTTTGAGGGTTCATTGAGTTTCTTGCTATCGTATCGATTATCTTCCTCTTTTTCCTTTCCTGCATCTCCCTTCTCTGCTTTGTTGTAAGCTGGATTTTTCCTTCCTTTACGATTTTCTTTGCTATTTCATTGATATCATCTGTGCCAAAAACTTCCATTATAGATTCCTCGGATGCCTTTGTTCCCTTATTGGCATCCTTAAAAACAAGGTCTGTGGCAAGATTATCTACCAGATTTATTTCTTTCCCCTCTAAAAAATCTTCTGCAGCCTCTGGATCTACGAGAATTTCGAAATGCATTCCTTTTTTTTCATATCTTGCTATTACAGCGTCTTCTAACGATACCATTATTTACCAACCGCCTTAGAGAAATATTTCTCACATTCTTTTTCAGAGAGAATTCTGAAATTCTCTTTTTTGGTAACAATGCCCATTTCTATAGCGCCCTTATCAAGATTTTTATCGGTTGCCTCATAAAGGGCTTTCAATCCAATTTCAATAACCTCATCTTTATTGGTCATCTTGTAATTCTTTTCCAGATATTCTAATGCCGCATCCCTTCCATTGCCCTCCGCCGTTGCCTTATACTCCATCATCGCTCCAGATGGGTCTGTGGCAAAAAGGCGCGGACCTTCATCATCGACTCCCCCTATAAGAAACGCTGTACCAAACGGACGCACGCCGCCGTACTGCGTGTATGTCTGCTTGAAATCGCATATTTTTTTCACAAGAGTTTTAACCTGAATTTTTTCATCATATGTAATGCGGTTTATCTGTGCTTCCACCCTTGCCCTGTCGACCAAAACCCTTGCATCTGCCACGAGACCGGAAGTGGCACAGCCAATGTGCTCGTCTATCGTGAATATTTTCTCTATTGAAGAAGGTTCAACAAGTCTTGATGTTATTCTTCTATCTACTATAAGCACCACCCCTTCGTCGAACTTCAGCCCGACCGTTGTGGTTCCGCGCTTCACTGCTTCTCTTGCGTACTCTACCTGGAACAGCCTGCCGTCAGGCGAAAAGACAGTAATAGCCCTATCATATGCCATCTGTGGTTTCATTTTTAAACACCTTTATAA
>JAGGSL010000062.1 GCA_021159125.1 Thermoplasmata archaeon | reverse complement strand
CGGTAATAATTGTTGTGATAGCAATAACAGCCATGTCGGGCTTTGCCTCGCTCGGATTAGATACGACATTCAACACCGATGAGTTCCTGCCAGAAGAGCTGGAGGTGACACAGGATTTGCACTATCTTATGAACAACTTCGAGTTCATGGGTGGAGAGGCGCAGCACGCATACATTCTTGTAAAGGGAGATGTTGCCAGCCCATCTTTTTATCAGGCGTTGAATAAAACCGTGAGCAATATCGCAGATGACGAAAGCGTGGTCAAAGTGGATGGCAATGTCGAGGTCCAATCCATAGCAACCCTCATGAGAAATTATGCCATAACGTCTGGTGATAAGACATTTCAGTCTCTCTATTCAAAATATTTCGATAACTCAGGCATGCCGAGGAACGGCACAACTGAAGAGAACATAACAGCGCTCTATGACTACATTTTCAATGCCAACGGGAAGATGGCGTCCTCAGTGCTTCATAAAGATGGCAGTTACGATGCTTCGTTGATTCAAATATCGACAAACACTGGAGGAGACAACAAAAAGATAATGGAGCTTTATGATGAGCTGAAAAAAGATGCTGCCCCGTTTTATCAATTCAAAGTGAGCGTGACAGGAGATGAAATAGTAACCGTAATGACAGAAAAGACATTGAACGAGGGGCAGACAGAATCATTACTCCTTACAATAATCTCATCCTTCATAATTCTAGTTATAATCTTTTATTTGAGGGATAAATCGGTAATGCTTGGCATAATAACGGCCATACCAATAATCTTCTGCGTATCATGGATTCTTGGCTCGATGTTCCTGCTCGGCATATCTCTGAACGTGATGACAATAACAATCGCTTCTCTTACCGTCGGTCTGGGGGTCACATACGGCATACACATATCCCACCGCTTCGTGGAAGAAGTGGAGAAGAACGGAGACATTGAAAAGGCAGCTCACAGGGCGGTCAACTCCACAGGCGTATCGCTTTTCGGTGCTGCGGCAACAACCATTGCAGGCTTTGCTTTGCTTTCTTTCTCCCTCATGCCCCCGCTGCAGCAATTCGGTGGGATAACAGCCCTGACAATACTTTATGCATTCATATCTGCAGTATTCATCCTTCCTTCATTCCTGACATTGTGGGCGAGGAGAAAATATGGCAGCAATTGAGACAGCAGCCCTGACAAAAAAATTCAATGGATTTGTCGCTGTCGACGGCATAAACCTGAAAATAAAGAAAGGCGAGCTTTTCGCTTTGCTGGGACCGAACGGAGCAGGAAAGACAACAACAATAAGCATGCTGTCCACTCTTCTCAAACCAACGTCGGGCAAAGCCCTGGTGAACGGCCATGATGTTGTGAAAGAAGCGGCAAAGGTGAGGCAGAGCATAGGCATCGTATTCCAGGACCCCAGCCTTGACGACCAGCTCACAGCCATGGAAAATCTTGACATACACGGCAGGCTGTACCACATGGCAGGCAATGAAAGGAGGAAAAGGATAAGGGAAGTGCTTGAGATGGTTGACCTGGCTGACAGGGCGGACAGCATAGTGAAAACGTTCTCGGGAGGCATGAGGCGGCGGCTTGAGATAGCCAGGGGGCTGATGCATTCCCCCGAAGTGCTTTTTCTTGACGAGCCCACTCTGGGCCTTGACCCGCAGACAAGAAGGCACATATGGGATTATATAAAGAAACTCAACAGGGAAGGTGTCACTGTTCTGCTTACCACCCATTACATGGAAGAGGCAGACGCCCTGGCTGACAGAGTTGTCATAATCGATAGAGGCAGGATTGTTGCAGAGGGCACTCCTTCATCACTTAAAGATTCTATAGGGGGAGATGTGATAAAAATTTCATGCAGCAAGCCCGAGGAGCTGAAAAAGGCGATGGAGAAATGCGAATGCGACATAACCTCAGAGCCGAGAATAACAGAGGAAGGGCTTGTAATCAATGTAAAGAAGGCGGAGGAAGTAATTCCAAAAATATTTGATATCTCGGCAAAGAACAGCATAGAGGTGAAGAGCATAACATACAAAGAGCCGTCGCTTGAAGATGTCTTCCTGCATTACACGGGCAGGGCATACAGGGAGGAGGAGGGCAGCGAGAAGGACAGGTTGAAAATGCGCATGAGAGTGATGAGAGGGAGAAGATGATAGGGGACATATATGCCATCTACCTGCGAGAGATGATACGTCTGAAGCGTTCAAAAGTGAGGCTGATCACAACAATAGTGATGCCTTTGCTGTGGCTTGGCATAATAGGAAATGCATTCAACAGCGCATTCCAGAGCTCAATGAAAATTGACTTCATCTCATTCCTTACGCCCGGCATAATGGTGATGACAATGGCATTCACAGGCACCATTTCGGGGATAACGACAGTATTTGACCGCGAATTCGGATTTTTGAAGGAGATGCTTGTCGCTCCTGTGAAAAGGGAGAGTGTGCTCATAGGCAAAATGCTCGGCGGCGTAACGCAATCCATTTTTCAGGGTGTTGTTATTCTAATATTGGGCCTTCTCATGGGAATGAAACTTGTCAATTCTCCCATTACGGCAATATCAGGAATGCTACTGACGATGTTCCTCGTTTCTATGGCTTTCGTTTCTCTGGGGCTGGCGGTGGCAAGCAAAATGAGCAGCATGGAGGGCTTCCAGATGGTTATGAATTTTTTAATACAGCCCATGGTGTTTCTCAGCGGCGCTTTTTATCCAGTAAAATCGCTTCCCTCATGGCTGAAGTGGGGAGTGAAAGTAAATCCTCTGACGTATGGAGTGGACGCCATGAGATATTTCTCGCTGGGGATGAACGAATTCTCCATATGGCTCGACCTGTCGGTGCTTGTTGCCTTCTCATTTATTCTGATAGCAATTGGCAGCTATGCATTCAGGAAAAGTTGAACAGCATAACGAGAGGATGGGAAAGGGGAAAAGGAGGTAGGAATAAAAAATCGAAGAGAAATTTTTTGTCCCCTGTTCCCGCATTCCCAAATGCAATTTAAATTTATAAGATTTTTCAACGTTTTATGATTCTATTGGGAGGCAATGTGACTGCTATTCCATTTTCAGCGTGGGCATTGAATTCTGTCTTTTCCGCCTACACTTCTTAAAAAATTAAAAAACCCGCATGCCCGCATCAGGGCGCTTTATATATGCGGGGTTTTGTTCTTGTATAATAAAAAGCCAAGAAGTATATAAGCAAGGAGAGGGGGTGCTACCTGTTTAAAAATTTTTCTATTTCTTTTGCCAGCAATTCTGCAGGGCAATCTATTATGGTGTAACCATCGCTACTTTCGTATATGAACCCCTGGTTCAGGAGGAACTGGATATTTTTTTCCATCTCCTTTTCTTTTATGTCAATGCCGTACTCCTCGCATTTTGATTTGTACTCTGCCATGATATCGTCCATGCTGGCGTATGCCCTGTTAACGCAGAGCGAGGCGACTGCAAGAAGTGCTATGGCATGGCCTTTCTCCATTTCTCCTATTCCTTCAAACCAGCTTTCCTGGTTTGCCTCTCTCACGTCCTCCGGAAATATCTTTTCATGCCCTTTTCTGTCTGCAATCATGGCAGAGGTTCTGAGCAAATCTATTGCTGAGCGCATATGCCCTGCGGAAACAAGAGCAATATCTGCAATAAGCGGAAGCACTTCCTCGTAGCTTCCATCCATCAAACTCTCCCCTGCCCTGTATTCAAGTATCTCAATCATCTGCTTTCTCGTATATGGACGGAGCTCGATGACAGCTTTTTCTGCAAAAGTAGACCATGCTGCAGGATCATGGATTATCTGCTCCAGCATCAGAGCCGAGCGGGTGACAGCCACATATTTTATCCCTTCCCCCATCTCCGCCTGTCGGGATATTGTGTAGGCAAAATGGGTTATGTCTTTTGAGTCCATACCGTCAAATTCATCTAAAATTATGAGGTGATCGCCTTTTATTTCCTTCCACAATCGCTGGCTTGTGAGCCCCGCAGTGCTGAAGTTTGGGCGTATCTGATGGAGTATTTCCTCAAGCACTTTATGTTCCGAGCGGTTTGTATAGCAGTTGACATATACATCCCCTCCTGTATGCTTTGCCAGCAGTGTTTTCCCTGTTCCCACTTCGCCGCTTATCACCGCCCTTCCATTTTCCAGAAGCAGGGAAAGGCGCTTTTTTTCTTCCTCCCTGCATGGGGTTTTTTCGGGAACGTACGAAACTTCCAGCTTTCTTTTATCTTTTAAAATCACGCTGTATCTAATCTGGCTGGGATAGATAAAATTTTTGCTGTCAGAAATAGCTAACGGTCACACCCAAACATGCATTGTATATTATGTCTATTTTATCCTCATAGGTGGAAATCACTTCCTCGCTTTCTGCCCCCGGCTGAAGCCACACAACTTTGGCACCGACGGCGATAGCTTCCTCCATTATCGGCGGCACATATTTCGGATTTCTGAATACATTGACAATATCAATTTTTTCCGGAACGTCCTTCAGAGACTGCAGAACCTTTTCGTCGAGTATCTCCTGCCCTGCATAAACCGGATTTATGTAATACATCCTGTATCCTTTCTTTCTCACTCTTTCGGATATGTAGTAGCTCGCCCTTTCCTTCTTCGGAGATATGCCAACAACAGCTATAACTTCAGCATTTTTTGCTATTTCAAGGATTTTATCTGGGTCAGTAATTCTCGCCATGCTGATGGAAGAAGGGAAACGTATTTAATTTTTTATTCTCCCTCTACCTTTTTCATTTGCCTGTCACCCGCCATCACCTGCATTGCTCCAAAGAAACTAAGAAAGGAGCTCAAAGAAAACCCTCTGGAAAAGAACTTTTTTAAAGAGGAGACACCTACGGTTTCTCCTTCTATCCTCTTCCCTTAGGTTTCTTTGGGGATGAAACACCTTTCTTGGAGCCCTTTCTTTAGAAAAGAAAGCGCTTCACCGTAAAGAAACTAAAAAAGAATTTCTCATGAAATTAATCAGGCGTTTTCTTTGGGGATGAAACCACTTTCTTTTTTGAAAAGAAAGGGGTTCTTTCCCATTACTTTTTTATATTGCTTTTGTATTGGGCGTTGAGAATATGACCACGGCATATGATGTTCCAGCAGAAGCGATAATAAAAAAATTAGCAGAGAAGCTGAAGAATGAATATAAGATAACACCGCCAGAATGGGCAAAATGGGTCAAAACAGGGGTGCATAGGGAAAGGCAGCCCGAAAACCCGGACTGGTGGTATATAAGGGTAGCTGCGATACTCAGAAAAGTCTATATGCGCGGTCCCATAGGCACGGAAAAACTGCGAAGTCTATTTGGCGGTAAAAGGGATAGAAAAGTGAAGCCGTACAGGGCGAGAAAAGGAAGCGGTTCAATAGTAAGAAAATCCCTTCAGCAGTTAGAGGAGGCTGGACTCGTATCAACTGTAAAAGGCAAGGGTAGGGTAGTCACTCCGAAAGGTCAGTCATTTGTGGACAATACTGCCCACGAAATAGCAAAGGAATGAAAAAGTTTAAATATAATAGTGGATGAGATATTAAACATGGATGCAGAGGACATTAAGAGGAGAATGATACAGCAGATGCAGCAGGAAAGTCAGGTGCAGGCAGAAGATGAATATGTGAGAGCACAGATAGAAGCGCAGAAAAAAGCCATACTGAGAAAAATACTGGACGCAGACGCCAGAGAACGTCTGGCAAGAATAAGAATGGCAAACCCCCTCAATGCAGAATTCATAGAAAATCAACTCATTAGGCTTTACCAGATGGGAAGAATAAGCGAGCAGATAGATGATGCGAAGTTCCAGATACTGGTAAAAAATTTGATGCCAAGAAAAAGAGATATAAAAATAAGGAGGATTTAGATGTCGCGAAACAAACCGTTGGGTAAAAAGAAAAGATTGAACAAGGCAACAAAAAGTAACAGACGTGTGCCTGCATGGATAACCATGAGGACGAACCGAAGGTTTCTCCGTCACCCGAAGACAAGGAACTGGAGGAGAAATAAATTGAAAAGGTGATTTAAATGCCGGAAGAAAGAATTTACACCATACCTCTGATCAGGGCAAAATCCACTCCAAGGACAAAAAGAGCGAAGAGAGCTGTTAAGGAAGTGAGGGATTTTTTAGCAAAGCACATGAAATCAGAGGAGGTTATGATTGATTCAAGTTTAAATGAGAAATTATGGTCAAGAGGAAGAGCCCACATTCCATCAAGAGTCAGAGTAAAAGCTGTTAAAGGGGATGATGGCGTCGTATGGGCTTATACTCCCGAGGCTGAGATTGTAGAAAGGAAGAAGGAAGAAGAGGCTGAAGAAAAGAAAGAAGAAAAGCCAGCTGAGGAAGAAGAGACTGAGGCGGAAGTGGCAGAAGAAGTCAAGGAGGTGCCTGAAGAAAAAGTAGAAGAACAGCCGGCGGAGGAAGCGGTAGAAGAGGAAAAGGCTGAAGAACAGGAAACAGGAACAGAGGAAGCGCCCGAGGAGCAGCAGGAAGAAGTTGAGGAAGTTGTTGAAGAACAACCGGAAGAGCAGGTAGAAGAAGCCCCAGAACAACCTGAAGCAGAGGAAGAGCAGGTAGAAGAGAAAGCGAAGAAAGAAGAAAAGGGCGAGAAAGAACCTGAAGCAGTGGAGGAACAACCGGAAGAGCAGGTTGAAGAACCAGAACAACCAGAAGAGAAGGCCGAGAAGTCACAAAAGGAAGTTAAGGAAGAGACGGAGAAGCAACCTGAAGCGGAAGAAGAGCAGGTTGAAGAAGAACCAGAACAACCAGAAGAGGAGGCCGAGGAAGAACCATCTGAAGAAGAGGCTGTTGAAGAGAAATCCGAGGAGAAAGCACCTGAAGAAGGAGAAGGAAAGGAGGCAGCAGGGGGCAAGGAGACGGCAGAGAAGAAACCAAAGAAAGAAGAGGAGAAATAACCGTTACCATGCTTAAGAGGTTGGATTTTAACAGCAATCCTTATCTGGGTGTATTTTGCAGGGCAAATGATGATATTGCATTTGTTCATCCCTTTTTGCAGGAAAAGGAGAAAGAAGGCATAAAAGAAGCGCTGAAAGTAAAAATTGTTGAAACAACAATAGGTGGGAGCACTATAATGGGCTCTCTGATGGCTTTAAATTCGCACGGTGCTGTTGTTGCAGATTTTATCGGTGAGGAGGAAATTGAAATAATAGCAAAAAATTTTGGTGAAAATGTGCTTGTCATAAAAGATAAATTCAATGCGGCAGGCAACAACATACTTGCCAATGATTATGGGGCCATTGTTCATCCTATGATGAGCGACGAAACAATAAAAGATATAAAGGGTGTTCTGGATGTGGAAGTGGAAAGAGGCACTATTGCGGGCGTAAACACTGTTGGCATGGCTGCAGTGGCTACCAATAAAGGGATGTTGTGTCATCCGAAGATAGAGGATGAGGAAAAGAAAAAGCTCGAGGAGCTGTTTGATGTGCCCGTTAACATAGGAACAGTAAATCATGGTATCCCCTATGTGGGTGCAGGTGTGGTCGCAAATGCAAATGGTGCCATTATGGGCAGCAAAACAACAGGTATCGAGATGGGAAGAATAGAAGATGCGCTTAATCTGGTAGGTGAATAAAATGGGTAAAAAAGCATACAGAATAGAAGGGAAATTTTATATGAAAAATATCTGGCATCCTTTCAAGAAAGAAATAGTCAGTAGTAGCAAGCCAAAGGCAAAGGAGAAGGTTCTATCAATAATAGGCAGCAATCATCGTGTAAAGAGAAAAAAGGTGAAAATAGAAGAGATAAAGGAAATTTCGCCTGAAGAAATAGAAGACCCTGTGGTTAAATATTTGGTCGAGAATTAAAATGGGAACAGAGGAAGATAGAAACAGAAACATTCTCCTTCTCCAGGAATATCAGGAGAGGATGGATGCCATATATCAACATGTAACATTGGTAGAGGAATTACTAGCCGAATACAGGAGGGTAAAATCTGCGCTTGACGAAATATCAAAGGCAAAAGAAGGAGAGGAAATTCTTGTGCCCCTCGGGGGGAACATTTTCATTCATGCATCCCTGAAAGACACCTCGAATGTGATGGCAGAAGTTGGGGGAGGAGTTGTGACGGAAAAGTCAATAAGCAAAGCAATGACTTTTGTTGACAAAAAAATAGAAGAACTTCTTAAAGAGGAAGAAAATCTCATAAAAACATCCCAGGAAATAAAAGACAGGGTGGAGCAGATATCCGCCAAGTTGAGACAGGCAGAAGAGAAGGGTTGATATGTTCAAGTTCTTAAAAAAGAAATTCAAAAATTTTGAGGAGGCAATAGAAGAAGAAGTTAAGAAGGCAGTGGAGACAGGGAATGGCGGGGCGGAGGCGGCGGCAGATGAGATTGCAACTGCGCCAGAATCCAAATCCAAAAAAATATCCGAGAAAGCAAAGAAAAAAGTTGAGGAAGAACTTAGAAAATCCCTGGAGCTTGAGAAGGAAATCGGCGAAAAGAAGAAGGCATCACTGACCATAAGCGAAAAGAAGCTCGAGGAGCTTATGTGGGACCTGGAAATGGGCCTTCTTGAGGCGGACGTGGCGCTGCCTGTTGTTGAGGATATAAAAAACAGTGTGAAGAGTCAGCTTCCGTACATAAGCAGGAAGAATGCGGGCAAGGCGGTGGAGGAAACGCTCAGAAAGGCGATAGAGAAGATTTTGTCGACAAGTGAAAAGAATTTTGACGAGTTTTTGAAAGAGAGCAAGAAGCCTGTTGTTCTGATGTTTGTTGGTGTCAACGGGACAGGAAAAACCACTTCAATAGCAAAGCTTGCATACCGTTTGAAAAAGCAGGGATTTAGCTGCATTCTTGGTGCATGCGACACTTTCAGGCCAGGCGCCATAGAACAGTTAGAACTTCATGCCAACAAAATAGGGGTTAAACTGATAAAGCATGACGCAGGGACAGATCCTGCGGCTGTGGCATACGACGCGATCGAGCATGCAAAGGCCAAGTATAAGGATGTTGTCCTGCTTGACACTGCAGGGAGAATGCAGACAAACGTAAATCTTATGGATGAAATGAAGAAAATAAAAAAGGTTGCAAATCCGGATATGATTATTTTTGTAGGCGATGCGCTGACCGGCAATGATGCCGTTGAGCAGGCAAGGAAATTCGATGAGGTTGTTGGGATAGACGGCATTATATTAAACAAGGTCGATGCTGATGCAAAGGGAGGGGCTGCTCTCTCAATCGCTTACACCATAGGAAAACCTCTCCTATTCATAGGGACAGGGCAGGGATATGATGACCAGATTGTATTCACACCAGATTGGATGATTAAAAGGTTATTCGATTAACCCTCCCATCTTTTGAAAAGCTCATGTTCAACACCAAGCTGGTCAAGTATTTTGCCCACCACATGGTTTACAATGTCATCCACGCTTTCCGGCCTGTGATAGAATGCAGGCATCGCAGGAAGTATGACAGCACCGCTTTTTTTGACCTTCACCATGTTTTCAAGGCTTATTAAATCAAGAGGGGTTTCTCTTGGCACAATGACAATCTTTCGCCCCTCCTTGAGGGAGCACATCGACATCCTTGTAATAAGGTTGTCTGCATATCCCGAGGCTATTGCTCCCATTGTTTTTAGACTGCATGGCACAATTGCAGCCCCATCATATCTGAACGAGCCGCTTGCCATCTCTGCTGATATCTCATCTTCTTCAAAATATTTGTCTGCAGCAGAAATCAAATCTTTCAATTCATAGGAAGTTTCATGTTTGATTATCTTTTTCGCATTTTTGGATATTATTAGATAAACCTCGCATCCTGCCTTCTTCAACTCTTCGAGAGTTCTTATTCCGTATATTGCCCCGGATGCTCCTGTGATTGCAAGGACTATTTTCATCTGTCCTTTAATTGTGGGAAAGTATAAATCTATTGCTAAAGCAGCTTATTTACTTCATCCATCACGCTTTTGCGGACGTTTTCGGGCGTAAATTCTTCAAGATGCCCCGGCACTTTCACAACAGGTATGCCATGCTTTTCCAGATATTCAAGGGCAGGCACTGTCTTTTTTCTGAATTCTTCAAGGCGGGAGCGTATCTTTTCCTCTGTGTCGTCCGAGCGTTGCACAACTTCTGCCCCACATTCCCTGCATCTTCCGTTGTCAGGCGGGTTGTATACCAGATGATAAACTTTGCCGCATTTGGGGCATATTCTCCTGTTGACAGTTCTCTCTATTATCATTTCGTCCGAGTTTTCTACAAGCAGCACGAAATCAATTTTTGAGTTTTCCCGCTCTATGAGTTTCAAAAGAAATTCTGCCTGCTGCAGGGTCCTGGGGTAACCGTCAAGAACCTGATTCCTGTAATTCTTTTTTGCAAAATATGATTCAAAGAGCTCGTTTGTTATGTAATCGGGAACGAAAAGCCCCTTGTCAACAAAATACTTGGCCTTCATGCCCAGCATGATATCATTGTCAGATGTTCCAAGCTTTTCTGCGATTTCATCATCAGGTATGAATCTCTCTTTGCTTTCGTCCCAGAATTCTTTCAAATCGCCTTCATAGCCATACTCATTAAACTTTCCCAGGTAGGAACGGAAAATATTTCCTGTGGAAAGCTGCTCAAGCCCGAATTCCTCGACAAGAACATCTATTCTGGGCTGCTTTCCTGCTCCGCTTTTTCCCGTCACAATCACGTTTGTTATACTTCGAGTAGGCATGTGTGTGTAAAGAAATTTACTATTTAAGCATATTTGGGTAAAAATGGCAAAACCCAGAATACTGAAAGAGTAAAAAGCAGGAAAATATTCACACTCAGCAGATTTTCCGCCCTAACGCACTATACATTCGGCAACATAACTTCTTAATTTTTTGCATAAAAATTTAAGTTCACTCGTCGAAAAAGTGTTTTCATTTAGAAACTTGTCATCCAAGGTTTTTGACGGTACAAATTTTTGTAAAACGTAATGTTTAGCACCTTGGATTGTTTTCCCTATATCTATAATATCCTCTTTTGATAACAAAGATTTTACTAAAGTTGTCCTAAACTCATAATCCAGTCCAGACTGCATAATAAGGTTAATGCTTCTTTCTATTTTTCTAATATCTATGTCAGCCCTTACAATTTCTCCATATTTTTGTAAGGGGGCTTTGATATCCATAGCAATATAATCTACAAGTTTTTCACTGACCATATTTTCTATAACGCCCGGATTACTTCCATTAGTATCCAATTTCACCAGATATCCCATGTTTTTTATCTTTCCCGCAAAATCTGCCAAACCTTTTTGCAGAGTGGGTTCTCCGCCAGTTATCTCCACGGCATCTATTTTCCCTTTCCTTTTTTCCAAAAACGAGAATATTTCTCCCTCCGGAATAGGAGACAAAAAAAGCCCGCAATCCACAAGCTCAGGATTATGACAGTATGGGCATCTAAAGTTGCAGCCCTGAGTAAAAACAATGGCACATATCTTACCTGGATAATCTATCAATGAAAATTTTTGAAAGCCACCGATAATCATCTATCGTGCCTCGAAGGTTTTCCTCATTTTAAATTCTTCTTGCTTTCCCTTATTCCATTGACTCACAGGACGTAAATAACCGACTGCCCGAGAATAAACCTCACATATTGCGCCACATTTAGGACATTTCTCATGCTCGCCGGTCAAATATCCATGAGTGGGGCAAATGCTGAATGTTGGTGTGAATGTAAAGTAAGGTAAATGATATTTCTCACAGATTTTTCGCACTAAAACCTTTATAGCATTAGGATTTTCAATTCTTTCTCCTGCAAAAATATGGAGTACCGTACCGCCTGTATATTTTGTTTGAATTTCATCCTGTAAATCAAGGGCCTCAAAAACATCGTTAGTAAAGTTAACCGGTAATTGAGTAGAATTTGTGTAAAAAGGTTCAGCCCCGTTTTTATAATCTTTCTCATTTGCACAGATGATATTTGGATATTTTTGCTTGTCTGCCATCGCCAGTCTGTAAGATGTTCCTTCGGCCGGTGTTGCCTCCAAATTATAGTTGTTTCCTGTCTCTTCTTGAAATTCCAGTAGTTTATCTCTCATAAAATCTAAGACTTTCAACACAAATTTTATTCCCATTTCACTGCCGATATTTTCCCCAAAGAGATTTAAGCAAGCCTCATTCATTCCTATCAGACCAATTGTGGAAAAATGGTTTTTCCAGTACTCACCAAACCTTTCTTTTACACCCCTTAAATAAAATTTGGTATAAGGATAAAGCCCTCCTTCTGTAAATCTCTCCAAAATTTTTCTCTTTATCTCCAAACTTTCCTTTGCTTTTATCATCAATTTTTCCAGGCGTTCCATAAATTCATCTTCATTTTTAGATAAATATCCTATTCTTGGCATGTTGATTGTGACCACCCCAATAGAACCTGTTAGCGGATTGGAGCCAAAAAGCCCTCCCCCCCTTTTTTCAAGCACTCGGTTATCTATTCTTAGTCTGCAGCACATTGATCTGGCATCTTCTGGATCCATATCAGAATTTATAAAATTAGAAAAGTAGGGTATTCCATATTTGGCTGTTATTTCCCATAATCCTTCAATATTTTTATCATCCCAATCAAAACTCTTTGTGATGTTATATGTTGGAATCGGGAAGGTGAACACTCTGCCCCTGGCATCCCCTTCTTTCATAATTTCAAAAAATGCCCTGTTAAATATGTCCATCTCTTCCTGAAAATCTCCATAGGTTTCGTTTTGCATTTTCCCTCCAATTATCACGCCTTGGTTGGCATAATAACTGGGGACTGTTAGATCAAGTGTAATGTTTGTAAATGGAGTCTGAAAACCCACTCTGGTTGGCACGTTCATATTAAAAATGAATCCCTGTAAGGCTTGCTTCACATCATTGTAACTTAGTCCGTCATACCTTATGAAGGGTGCTAAGAGCGTGTCAAAATTTGAAAATGCCTGAGCACCGGCAGACTCCCCCTGAAGAGTATAAAAGAAGTTTACCACCTGGCCCAGGATACTTTGAAAATGTTTTGCTGGCTTACTTTCAATTTTACCTGATACACCCCTGAATCCTTCTGTTAGTAAATCAAAAAGATCCCATCCCACACAGTAAACAGAAAGAAGACCCAAGTCATGAATATGAAAATCTCCATTCAAATAAGCTTCTCTGATTTCTTGAGGATAAATTTTATTGAGCCAATAAACTTTACTTATTTCTGAGGAGATATAATTATTCAATCCCTGCAAAGAAAAAGTCATATTGCTGTTTTCATTAACTTGCCAATCTTTTTTTTCTATATACTTATCGACTAAATCAATTCTGGCCGTGTTGATAATTTCTCTGATTCTGGCATGTTGTTCTCTGTATATGATATATGCTTTAGCTGTTTTTTTGTAAGGAGATGATAACAGTATTTCTTCAACAATATCCTGAATCTTCTCCACGGTTGGTATCTTTCCGGCAATTGATTGTTGCGCTAAATTTAAAACTTTTAGAGTTAATTTCTCTGCAATATTCCTATCAAATTCTCCGGTTGCCTTCCCTGCCTTGGCAATTGCATCTGTGATTTTTTCGGCATTAAATTTTACTGTTCTACCATCTCTCTTTTTTATTTTTGTGAACATACTTTCCCTCTTTATTCATGTTTACTTGAAAAAAATAAAGTAAACTTGACTATATATCTCTTTCTACTCAGAAATAATAGGCATGAATTTGGGGCAATCTTCATTGAGGCAATATGGGATAGGAAGAATATTGCAGAATAGAATTCCAGAGATTTTAGCTAAACGAAAAATTAATATACACCTTCATGGTTGGATGCCCTGAAACAAATAGGTGAATAAATGGAAGGAATAGTAAAAAAATGGATGATGTCCTATGGCTTTATAGGAGCAGAAGGAATGGATAAAGATATTTTTGTGCATCAGTCTGATGTTAAATCCGGCTCTATGCTCAGAGAAGGCCAGAAGGTAAAATTTGATGTGAAAGACGAGCCAAAGGGCCCAAAAGCAGTTAACGTTGAAGTAATAGAATAAACATTTCTTTTTGAAGGATTTATTCAATAAATGCATGGTTAGCCTTAAGCGCCATGCTCTTTTTCTCTATCCCATTATTTTCTGAAGCGTGCTGCCCCATTTCTCGTAGAGGGTGCTTATGGGCAAATCAATGTATTTTTTCATTTCATCCCCATCATATACAACCAATCTATCGCCCTTAACCTCCCCTAATTTTGTGAGTTTTATGCCGTCAAAAATTTCCTCAAATTCTTTCTCTTTTTCCTTCTTAACTTCTGCAACCCATCTCGTATTTGATTCTGAAAAGAGCTTGAAGTCGCTTCTCATGTCCCCCATTGCATAGAGGCATACCTCTGCTCCTTTGCCGCCAATAGCCATTTCTGCAAGACATACGGCCAGTCCTCCTGAGGAAACATCATGGCATGATGAAACAATTCCGGATTCGATTGATTTTATCAGCGCATTCATGCTTTTTGTAAGGGCATCTATGTCCGTTCTTGGCACCTTTCCCCCTGCCAGCTCCATTGCCCTGTAATATTCGCTTCCTCCCATCTCTTTTTTTGTTTCCCCTATAAGATAAATGCTGTTTCCCTCCTCTTTAAAATCTGAAGTCACGCATTTTCTTATGTCATTGACTATGCCTATTCCCATTATTGTGGGCGTTGGCGGAATCGCTCCTTCTGTTCCTTCATTGTAGAGGCTGACATTTCCAGAAACAAAAGGCAGATGAAGCCCTCTCGCCATCTCTGCAAGCCCTCTCGTTGCATCATGAAGTTCTCCCATCCTTTCAGGCTTTTCGGGATTTCCAAAATTGAGGCAGTCACCTATGGAATCGGGGCGCGCTCCCACAGCTGCTAAATTTCTACATACCTCGTCGACTGCTGCACGTGCCCCCAGGTAGGGGTCAATCGACATGAAATACGGGTTGACATCTGATGTCACTGCAAGCCCTTTGTAGGAATGTGGCAAAGGCTTTATCACAGAAGCATCTCCATGCGTCTGCCTTCCTATTTTTCCCTGAAGCGGTTTTATTGCCGTGCTTCCTCTCACCTCGAAATCATACTGGCGAATCACCCATTCCTTTGATGAAACATTCAGGGATGAGAGAACTTTCAGCAACATTTCTTCCATATCAGGAATGCTGAAATCAGGGTCTTCCGCCTCCCTGCTGACAGGCTTTTTCCACGGTCGCTCGTAAAGCGGTCCTTTTATCTGGAATCTCAAATCAAGCTCTCCGACCATCCTGCCATTGTAAAATATGCGTACAAAAGGCTCCTCTATGACTCTCCCAACGACGGCTGCCTCCACATCCCACTTTTTGAATATTGATAACGCTTTTTCCACATTCTCCTCTTTAACAACAAGCATCATTCTCTCCTGTGATTCCGAAACCCAGATTTCCCAGGGAGTCATGTCCTCCTCTTTCAGCGGCACCTTATCCAGATATATCTCCACCCCGTAGCCGGCATCATACGCCAGCTCGCCCGACACGCATGACAACCCCCCGCCGCCCATATCCTTCATTCCCTCGACTATGCCTTCCTCTGTGCATTCAAGGCATGCGTGGATAAGTGGCTCCTTTGTTATCGGATCGCCGAGCTGTACAGCTGAAATCGATTCTTCTTCTGACTCCTCTCTCAGCTCTTCTGATGCGAAGTTCACGCCGTGGATGCCGTCCCTGCCCGTCCTGCCGCCTGCGTATATGTACACATCTCCGGGATTTTTCACCCTGCTGTGGATAAGATTTTTTTTCTTGACTATGCCTATGCATCCGACATTGACAAGGCAGTTGCCCACGTATCCATCATGAAAATAAACCTGTCCGGAAACGGTGGGGATGCCTATTCTATTGCCATAATCTCTTATCCCTTCAACAACTCTCTTGAATAAATAGCGGGGATGCTTTACTCCTTCGGGCAATTTTTTGTAATCGTAGTCCAGCCTTCCGAAGAAGAGGGGGTCGATAAGTGCGATTGGCTGTGCGCCCATGCATAGCACGTCTCTCACAATCCCGCCTATGCCTGTTGCTGCTCCCCCGTATGGCTCTATTGCAGAGGGATGGTTATGCGATTCCAGAGCAGCGACGTAGTAATGTTGCTCATCAAATTCTATGACGCCTGCATCCTCCCTTGCCACCACCTTCTCCTCCTCAATGCCGTAGATATTCTCCTTCAGCACGACTTTCGATGATTTATAGCAGCAGTGCTCGCTCCATGCCTGCCCGAGAGCCTGCATTTCAAGGTCTGTCGGGAGGCGCTCCCTTTTTTCAAAGTACCGCCTTATCAGTTTCATCTCATCAAGGCTGAGGGCAAGCCCCATCTCCCTGCTTATTTCCATGAGCTCTTCATCGCTGGCGCTGAAAATATCAACTCTCTGCACATCCCCATCGTTTATGAGGAATTTATCAATCATCTATCATACCTCTTCAATCTCAATGCTATAGTCATGTATTACGGGATTTGTAAGAAGGCGGCGGCACATCATTTCCGCTTTTTCTCTCACATCCCCCTCGTTCTTTCCTTCTATAAAAAGTTCTATGATTTTTGCGACCTTCACCTCTTTAACCCCCTCGAACCCGAGCAAATGCAACGTTTTCAGAATATTCTTTCCTTCAGGGTCAGAGATTCCTTTCTTAAGGCGTATTTCTACTGTTGCTTTGAACATGTTAATCTATGAAATGATTCCTTCAAAATGGCATTTCGGGCATTCGTATTTTAGGGGCCTTTCTCCTGTATCATATATCTCAAATGAATTACTGCAACTCTCGCATGTGATGATCTTTCTCACACCTTCTATTACCTTGCCTCGAAGCACTCCCTCTGCTCCGCAATTCGGGCATGTATACCGCAGCGGTCTGACTCCTGTGTCTGTGATGGTAAATACGGTATTGCAGTTGCTGCACACAACTTTTTTTGTCACTGAAGAGACAAGCTTTATCCCTCCCACTTCCTTCTCTTCTTTTGGCGTAGAGAGGTAATAAAAAATCTCCATAACTAAAAAGATAGCATAAAGGATGATTCCTATTATTGCCCATTCTTTTAGCGAGAGAAACAGGTCCGTGCCAGCAAGGACATAACCCCTTTCTTTAAGAAGAACCACCATAAGCCATATGAAGTATAGCAGCGAAATAAAGGCGATAACAGCTGCTCCTCTTGCCTTATCTTTTCCCATGAACAAAGTTATTTATTGTGTCTATATAAATATTTGCGACTTTGGGAGGCATTGGATTTCTTTCATTTCCTCATTTTTTGAATAACCTTTTTATCCTTTCTAACAAAGAAAATTTGCCCTCTGGCATATGCAATGAAAGGGTGTCAAATTGACCGTACGCCTTAAAACCATCTTTGCTCTCTTGATGCTCCTTCTCTATCTCTTTTTTCATTTGAGCAAGCATAGTATGAAGTTGAATTAATTCCTCTTCTTGCATGCATCCCCGTCCCTGTAAAATAAACG